>CABQAB010000054.1 GCA_902461985.1 uncultured Bacteroidales bacterium
TTCGAACCCAAGACCCACAGCTTAGAAGGCTGTTGCTCTATCCAGCTGAGCTACCGAACCGTCCTCCGTCACGGACGTAAGTCCGTTGGGGATGCAAAGGTAGGAAAAATTTTGGACAATACAACAAAAACCTCTGAATGTTCGTGTATGTAGAGTCAAGAAGCAAGTGCAACACTTCTGTTTGTAATATTTGGAAACTGCTTTTTACTTGCCGAGCAGTAGTCCGGTGATGTCGTGGCAGGTGTTCCTGTTGATGTTCGCGGTCTGGTCGGCAATCATCTTGTCACGCACGACCTCGTCAAAGCAGAGGCGGCCGGCAGCGCGGACCTGCTCGGCGATGTCGGTGGTCGCGTAAGACATTCCGTGATAGTGGAAGAACAATGCGTTGCAGGTTTCGCAGCCCGGAATCGGCGCAGTGTGGACAATAGGGATGTGCTTCGCGGCCGCCTCGGTGCTCGAAAGTCCGCCCGGTTTGGTGAACAGTACGTCGCAGGCATCCATCAGCATGGCCACTTTGTCCGTGAAGCCGAGTGCAATCACGTTAGCGTGTTCCGCGAACTGAGCCTGGAGTTTTGTCCTCAGTTCAGTGTTGTTGCCACAGACCAGAATCACCTCCACGTTTTCTCCATATTGTCTGAGAATCTCCGACACCGTGTCCTGCAGAGCCCCGAAACCCATGCTTCCGGACATCATCAGAAACCATTTCTTTGCCGGGTCCATATATCCGAATTCCAAGATACACTGATGTCTGACTTCGTTCCTGTCCGCGTTGGGGGAGTGGAACACCTGTTTCACCGGAATCCCGAACGGCAGCAGTTTATCTCTTGGCAGTCCCTTTTTCACACATTCCTCAATCAGATGGCTGTGCGGCACAATATACCAGTCAAGTTCGGTCTCCTGCATAAAAGGGATGCAGGTGTAGTCTGTCATCAGGAAAATGGATTTTGCAGACAGTTCTCCCTTCCGTTTCAGAGCGGTGATGGCTTCGGCCGGGAATATATGTGCGCAGATGACCGCGTCAAACCCGTTTGACTCGATATAGTCATGCAGTTTGTCGCAATACAGCTTGTTTGCGTAGTACACCGGCGATTTCGTATCCATGGCCTCGCTGATTGCCGCTCCGGCTTTATATACCATTCCGAAAATCTTCGTCCTGGTCGAAAAAATATAGATTTCAGAAGCCTTGTCCTTTGCCGTAGGGCCTACCAAAGACATGGTATCTTTCACCTCGGCTTCTATTCCGTGTGCCAGAAGGTACTCTAAATATGCCTTGGACGCAGAATTATGCCCTTCTCCCGTAGAGCAGGATAAAATCAGAACTTTCATATCATTTGTTTTTATGACCGGCATGCTCGATCCCGAAAACCAGGGCGAATCCGGCTATTGCGGTTGCTGCACAAATCAGCAGCTGAATGCCGTCAAATGCCGTCCCGACTCCCGGAACGGTAGGGACTCCGCTTTCGAGATGCCATGGCCAGACCTTTATCAATGAGCCGATTATGAAACCGGCAAGCACCAATGTCGTCTCCCTGTTACGCCTTGCCAGCAGCCAGTGCAGGAATTTTGAAAATAACACAATCCCTATAACCGCGCCACAGGCGAAAACGAGAATGACTGCCAGGCATTGTCCCCAGCTCATTGCACCGGTAGCCAGGCCGGCTGTCACTTCAGGCGCGTTCCCGAACGAGACCAGTCCCGATACGGCCGCTAATACATAGTCGTATTTTCCCATAATCAGCAGGATGAAACTGCCTGAAATGCCGGGCAGAATCATAGCGCATATGGCGATGGCCCCGCAGATGAAGATAAACCACAGCCCGTCAGGAGTACTTGTCGGCGAAAGGGTGCATACAACCGCACCTAATACGATTCCGGCAATCGTAAACGCTACGTCCTTAGCCTTCCAGTTGTCAATGCCCCTGAGAATGAAAATCGATGAGGCTACAATCAGGCCGAAGAAAAACGACCATGTCGGCTGAGGATGGTTGTTCAGTAGGAAAGTCATCAGCTTGGCCAGGGAAAATATGCTTATGAGTATGCCCAGAAGTACGCTTCCCAAGAAATTTCCGTTGATATGCCGCCAGAATGAACGCCACTTGCCTGTGAAAAACAGTTTGAGGGCAGTGATGTCGATATTGTGTATCGAGTCGATCAGCTCCCCGTAGATGCCTGTCATGAAGGCGATTGTACCTCCGCTCACTCCGGGAATCACGTCCGATGCACCCATGCAGGCCCCTTTCAGGGCGACCATTCCGTATTTTTTAAGTTTGTCGTTCATATTTCAGACCACCATTTCGAGATACTTCAATATATTTGCCAGTCTTTCCGCACTGTTGTGGAAATTCACCTGGATGTTATCCTCGTCCGAGTTTCCGAAAACCATGGAAAAGGGCGAGCCCGTATAGTCTGCAAGTCCCACGCAGAAAGGGGCCGGAGCAATGCCGTTGACACAGCGGGTGACTGGCAGTTTGTTGTCCGCCGCGCAGATATAGACATCCGCAGGGTCCGACACCAGTTCTTCTATCATCTCCTTAGGCAGAATCCCGAAAATGCTCAGATTCCGTTTCAGTATGGTGGTCTTGACCCCTGTGGTTATGATGTCATCCTTGCCGTGCTTGCCCATGTCGAGATAGAAGGCCTTCAGCTCTATGCCGTGACTGCGGAAAAAGGCTTCCGCAATTTCAGTGCATTTCCCGAATTCAGCGTCTAAAACGTCAAAAAGTATGATACAACGTTTCACACGGGACAGAGCTACAGAACCTCTTTCCCCCTTGAACCCTTCGGACCTCAGCTGCCTACGGACGAAAAATTCACGGACAAATCCCATCAGCGTACAGGCTTGGTTGATGAAATGAGTGCCCTGATTTCCTTCTTGGCTGCTTTCCAGCGCGGAATGTCAATCTTGGTGCCTATCACCTCGACCACTTTGGCGGCGATGATGGAACCCACTTCCCCGCAGACCTTCAACGGCATGCCGAGGGAATGTGCATAGAGGAAGCCTGCAGCGTAGGTGTCTCCCGCGCCTGTCGCGTCAATCGTGTCCGCAGGCCATGCCTCGATGTAGTGATACTCATCGCCTTCCCTGACCATGGAGCCGTTCTTGCCGATTTTTACGACCGCAATGTCACAGTGCCTGGCGATTTCGTCCAGCGCATCCTTCTGCTCCAGTCCGGTAAATGCCTTGGCCTCAGTCTCATTCGCAAAAACAATGTCTACGAAATTGTCCACAAGGTCGTGCAGGAACTCCTTGTTCGCTTCCACCACATTGTACGAAGCCATGTCAATTGAGATGATGCATCCGGCAGCTTTCGCCATTTCGGCGGCTCTGCGTATGAGGGCTTGGTTCTGTACGAGATAACCCTCGATGTGGAAATAGTCGTAACCTTTGAAATATTCTGGCTTGAGATCCTCGGGCACCAGCTCCAGCGCCGCACCCATGTAATCCGCGAAAGTTCTCTCTGCATTCGGGGCGGTAATCAGCACCATGGCCCTTCCCGACGGGTTTTTGCCTTTCAACAATATGGATTTGATTCCGTACTGGGCCTGGTCACTTTTGAAAAGATGTCCGAGGTCATCGTCACCGGTCTTGCCTATGAATGCTGATTTCATGCCGAAAATGGCAGTTCCGGTGATTGTGTTGGCGGCGGAACCTCCGGCCACGTACTGGACTCCGAGCGGTTTCAGCCTGTCGAGAATCCTGTCTCCGGTTTCTTTGTCCACATGTTGCATACTTCCTTTCGGGATGTTGTATTCCTCAAGAAAAGAGTCGTCAGGAAGGATGGCAAGTATGTCTGTAAGCGCGTTGCCTATTCCGAGAATTGATTTCATATATACCAGTCGTTATGTTTGTCAAAACAGCCCACTATGGGTCGCAAAGATAGTGAAAGCCGAGCGCAAAGGCAAAATTTATTTTGACCCTTTTCGATAAGTCGAGAGCAGAGGGAAACGAAGTTTCACTATGCCGAGGCGAGAAAAGTGGCGGCCGAAGGTCGAGCCGCATCCTATCTTCCCGGATGCGAAGCAACGGAACATACTAAATTCTTCCCGTGTCATGCAAATCTTAACCCGATAATTTGTAATTTTGCCATTCCTTTGGATATTCCGGCCTGGGTGAATGTGTGAAATTGATGGGCCGGACTTATGTTTTATAGGTGTTATCGGAATGGACAATAAAACCGGGAAAATAGTTAAATATACGCTTTCGCTTCTCTTGGCGGCCATAATGCTGTGGTTCTGTTTCAAGGGAGTGAACTGGCAGGACTTCGTCTCCAATCTCAAGGACTGCCGCTGGGAATGGGTGGCAGTGAGCATTCTCGCAGGAGTCCTTTCCAACTGGTTCCGTGCCGAAAGATGGAGGGAACTGCTTCTGCCTTTAGACGGCAGGACAGGTCGTCTGACTGTTTTCAATGCCGTGAACATCGCCTATCTCGCCAATTTCGTGTTTCCGAGAATAGGGGAGCTTGTACGTTGCGGCGTGGTGTCCGGGAACGTGCGCAGAAGGGGAGCGAAGAAAAACGTCTCCGGGAAGGATGTGGCGGCGGAAACCGAGTCCGGGGATATGTATCCTTCCGGGAATATATCTGCTTCAGCGGATATGCATTCTTCCGGCGGTATGTCTTCTTCGGGGGAGGCATCTTCCTTGAATACGGCTTCCGGGAGTACCTTAGGCTATGATTCAGTCTTGGGGACAGTCGTGACCGAACGCAGCATAGACCTTTTGATGATGTTCGGGATTCTGCTGGCTTTCCTTGCCTTCAAATGGGACGAATTCGGTTCCTTTTTCGTGGAGAAAATATGGGTTCCGGCATCCGGCAGGCTCGATTTCAGCATCTGGTGGACAGTTCTGATTCCGGTCCTTATCATCGGTGTCTTTTCCGGACTGCTGGTATATTTGCGCAGGCGCACTCATCTGGCAGTCAGACTCCGTGGCATTATGCAGAACATCTGGCACGGCATCGTCAGCTGTTTCCAAATGAAGCACGCCGGCCGTTTTATCCTCAATTCCCTGCTCATCTGGCTGATGTATTTCCTCATGAGCTACTCCTCTATGCGTGCCGTCCCGCTTCTCGACTCTCTCGGTTTCACCGATGCCATGTTCCTCATGCTTGCCGGCAGTCTCGGCTGGCTCGTTCCTGTCCCTGGCGGTTTCGGCGCATTCCACTACATAGTCGCCCTCGCCCTCAGTTCTGTCTACTCACTTCCTTTCGAACTCGGCATCATCTTCGCCACCATCTCTCACGAATCCCAGTCGCTGATGATGGCGGTTACCGGGATGGCTTCATATCTTTCCGAGGTTTTCCGCAGGGACGCGGGCGGTGTGTCATAATCAGCAAACTGCGCTTATTCGGCAAACAGCCGGATGATATTCAGAATGACTTTGCCAGCCTTTTCCATGGACTCCAACGGCACGAATTCCAGTTTCCCGTGGAAATTGTGGCCT
This sequence comes from uncultured Bacteroidales bacterium, assembly GCA_902461985.1. Taxonomy (GTDB): domain Bacteria; phylum Bacteroidota; class Bacteroidia; order Bacteroidales; family UBA932; genus Cryptobacteroides. The sequence continues at coordinate 5,441 of CABQAB010000054.1, forward strand.
CCGGCAAAGATGTTCGGGCATGGAAGTCCCTTGAACGAGAGGTTCGCTCCGTCAGTGCCGCCTCGTATAGGCTGGATCTTCGGTTTGATGCCCTCCATTTCCATGGCCTTGACCGCCTTTTCTATGATGTGATAGTGCGGCTCGACCATCTTGCGCATATTGTAGTACTGGTGCCTTATCTCCACTGAGGCAGTGCCCTCTCCGTATTTGCGGTTGATGAAGTCCACGCAGTCCTGCATGGTCTTTTTCCTCTTTTCGTACAGGTCGATGTCGTGGTCACGTATGATATAGGAGAACGTCGCCTCTTCCACACTGCCCTCGAAGCCGATAATATGGAAAAAACCTTCGTAGCCTTCAGTGTATTCAGGCCTCTGCTCCACCGGCAGCAGGCCGTTCAACTCCATGCCGATAAGAATCGCATTCTTCATTTTGCCTTTGGCATAGCCCGGGTGCAGATTGCAGCCCTGAATCCTGACGGCAGCCGATGCCGCATTGAAGTTCTCATATTCGAGTTCCCCGACTGCTCCTCCGTCCATGGTGTAGGCATAGTCGGCCCCGAACCGCTTCACGTCGAATTTCACTACTCCGCGGCCGATTTCCTCGTCCGGCGTGAATCCTATGCAGATTTTCCCGTGCTTGATTTCGGGATGTTCCATAAGGTACTGCGCAGCGTACATGATTTCCGCAACCCCGGCCTTGTCGTCCGCTCCGAGCAGAGTCGTCCCGTCCGTAGTGATGATGGTCTGGCCTTTATACTCAGACATTTCAGGAAATTCGGAAACCCTCAGCGCAAGCCCCTCCACGCCTTTCAGAGGAATGTCCCCGCCGTCATAATCCTTTATGATCTGAGGCTTTATATCCTTTCCCGAGGCATCAGGCGAGGTGTCCACATGGGCGATGAACCCTATCGCAGGCACGTCCTTCCCGATGTTGGACGGAATCGTGGCCATCACATATCCATACTCGTCCAAAGTCGTTTCAATGCCCATATCCAAGAGTTCGTCCCTGAGCATCGAGAGCAGGTCCAGTTCCTTATCCGCACTCGGCTGGCTTTCACTGTTCTCGTCCGACTGTGTGTCGATTGATACATATCTTAAAAATCTGTCAAGCAATCTTTCCATATCATTTCCTTTTTCTGACTGATGCTATAATCATATAACCGATAATCGCCATATATGGCAGAATAGAAACAGGCTCAGCCCAGTATTTCGCCCATAGGCTGTCGGCCGGAATCATCATGTCCACGTTTGCGAATTTGAGAATCGCGCTCACAACGCCCATCAACGCGCCTCCCGCTATGAATCCGGATGCGATGAGGGTGCCTTTTTCACTGCGGGCATCGTTTACAGCCTTGTCCTTGCTCATGTTGCCCACAATCCAGGAAACGCCTCCGCCGACCAGCAAAGGCAGGTTGAGGTCGATAGGGATGAACATTCCGAGAGCGAATGCCAGTGCCGGTACCTTGCAGAGTGTCAGGACTATGGCTATGAGAGCTCCGATGCCGTAGAGCAGCCACGGAGCATTGCCCCCGTTCATCATAGGCTCAATCACCGCTGCCATCGCGTGTGCCTGAGGTGCCGCAAGTCCACCGTCCTCTCCGAATCCGTAGGTCGAGTTGAGAATCATCATCACTCCGCCTACCGTGGCTGCCGCTACGAGCACTCCGAGGAATTTCCAGCTTTCCTGTTTCTGTGGCGTCGTGCCTGTCCAGTATCCGATTTTGAGGTCGGTGATGAATGCTCCGGCAACCGAGAGGGCCGTGCATACGACTCCTCCGATAACCATTGCCGCAACCATTCCGGCGGTGCCTTTAAGTCCGCATGCAACCAAGATTATGCTGGTGAGTATCAGGGTCATTATGGTCATTCCGCTTACGGGATTCGAGCCGACTATTGCAATCGCGTTTGCCGCGACAGTTGTGAAAAGGAATGCTATGACCGCCACAATCAGGACTCCGACTAATGCGAGCCAGATGTTGTCCACGACCCCGAACGCGAAGAACAGGAATACTGCAACCAGGGCAACGACTACACCTATGACTACGATTTTCATCGACATATCTCTCTGTGTGCGCAGCACTTCCTCAGCCGCGTCGGTCTTTTTGCGGCGGAACTCTTTCGTGGCGAGTCCGAGAGCCGATTTTATAACTCCGAACGACTTGATTATGCCGATGATTCCGGCTGTCGCTATTCCTCCTATGCCTATGTGTCTCGCGTAATTGTTGAAAATTTCGTCAGCCGTCATGCTTCCGACCGTGTCTGTGATGCCTGTGCCCATGAAGTCGAGAACGCTGCCACCCCAGATGAGGTTCATCATAGGGATAATCACAAGCCACACGAGGAAAGAGCCGCAGCATATTATAAAGGAATATTTCAGTCCGACTATGTAGCCGAGTCCGAGAACGGCTGCACCCGTGTTGAGTTTGAGCACGACCTTCGCCTTGTCCGCCACTACCGCGCCCCAGTGCATGACTGTCGTGCTGATGCTTTCGCTCCACGCTCCGAAAGTCGCCACTGCGAAGTCGTAGAGGCCTCCTATGAGTCCGCTTGCGAGCAGCGTCTTGGCTCCCGCGCCTCCGTTTTCCCCGCTCACGAGCACCTGAGTAGTGGCCGTTGCCTCAGGGAAAGGGTATTTCCCGTGCATCTCCTTTACGAAATATTTCCTGAAAGGAATCAGGAACAGTATGCCGAGTATTCCGCCGAGGAGGCTGGAAAGGAACACCTTGTTGAAATTGACCGTCAGTTCCGGATATCTGTCCTGGAGGATGTACAGCGCAGGGAGGGTGAAAATTGCTCCGGCCACTATCGCTCCGGAACAGGACCCTATGCTCTGGATGATGACGTTCTCTCCGAGGCTGTTCTTGCGTCCCAGTGCAGATGACATCCCGACCGCGATGATGGCAATAGGAATCGCCGCCTCGAAGACCTGTCCGACCTTCAGCCCGAGATAGGCCGCGGCCGCCGAAAAGATAATGGTCATCACGAGTCCCATGCTCACCGACCACGGTGTGACTTCCGGATAGTTCTTGTGCGGAGACAGGAGCGGCTTGTACTCTTCTCCGGGTTTAAGTTCCCTCGTCGCATTTTCCGGGAGGGACAGGTTTTTCTTTTCTTCCATCTGATGACGTTATTTAACGCGTTATGAACTTCGCGGATGCGAAGCAGCGCAAAGTTAGGAAAAATATCACTAAGTAATCTTCAAAAAATAAGATGCCTCACTAATAAATATTTTTGGGGTCTATATTCCTTTTACTAAATAAAATAACTCTGGCTATCCGGCATGTCCGATTTTATGTAAGGTTGAAATTGCAAAAAGTATATGTATTTATCATTATTTGCAGTTGCAGGGTCAGTATTTATCCATACATTCGCCAACCGGTTTTCCGGCTACAGACTAACGACCATTTAATTTGAATTTTATGATTGAAAAGCACATTTCCAACTGGCTGGCGGTTCTTGCAGCCTTTTCTGCCTTGATTTCCTGCAGTAATGATGAAGTCAGACTGGTGGCTGCGCTGGAAGACTCCCTTTGGGAGCAGTCGCAGTGGATTTCAGTTTCTGACGCCCCTGTCGTTACGGGCAGAATTTATGACGGTTCGAGGGCTGCCGACGGCGCAAGCTGGTTCGTGTCAACGGTACGGAATGAAAAGCGTCTGGCTTCGGCAGTCTGGATGACGACCGGACTCGGCGTATATGACTTGTACGTGAACGGGCAGCTGATAGGCGATGAGGTCCTGAAACCGGGCTTTACCCATGCCTATAAGACAAAAAGGTCATTTACATACGATGTGACTGACATTGTCAGGAAGAGCAGGGGACATGAAAATGTGTTTTCCGTTCAGGTGACTCCGGGATGGTGGGCTGACAAGATTATAACTCCTGCAGGACATGAAGGTATGATAGGGCGGAAATGTGCGTTCAGGGGTGTCCTGAAACTGACCTGGTCAGACGGCACGTCCAGCATAATCGGCTCTGATACAGAAAACTGGAAGGCCGGGATAGCCGGTCCGGTCAGACATGCCGACATTTTTGACGGTGAGGTCTATGATGCCCGTGAACTTCCCGGCTATGAATGTGCGGACAAGTTCGGCGTCCCTGAAGTCAATGAGGAGTTCGGTGGAGAAATACTTCCGACCTGCGGAGCTGAAATCTATATGCGCGACGACCTTGCCCTTTCTCCTGTGGATGCTTATGTCTGGGAAGGTGTCGTCGGTTCCCGTGAGGGCGAATACGGGAAAGTCAATAAAATCCGTGAATATAAGGATGGGGAAACGATGGTAGTGAACCCGGGTGAGACTCTTGTGGTTGATTTCGGCCAGAACTGTGCGGGAGTCCCTGCCTTTGTATTCAAGGCAGAGGAGGGAACTGCTCTGACCTGTCTTCCGTCAGAACTTCTGAATGACGGCAACGGGGCCGTGAGCCGTGGCATC
>CABQAB010000055.1 GCA_902461985.1 uncultured Bacteroidales bacterium
CCTTTTTTCCCGCTTTCCGGAAGAACTGCTTCCGCAATCCGAGGCCGGTGCTTCCACAGGCGCAGCGCAGAAAGCCGCCGGCAGACCTGCAAGCCAGAAAAAGCATTTCAGTCTGTTTCCGGCCTGCATTCCGTCGATATTGTACATTCTGTTCATATTTCAGACATTATATTCATGCTGCAGAATACTCTCAGGCACGCTCCACCCAGATAGGGCTTGTCCACAGCCACTGCTGGTCTTTCTGTCGCACACGGACATAGTAGTAGTCAGTGTCGCGCTCCGGCTCGTTGTCTTCCATGTAATACTCGAAAGTGTAGCAGCTTTCAGGCATAGCCCTGTTGAAAAGGAGAGCCTCGCTCAACCACCCGCGCATGAAATGAGTCCTCGACCCCTGAAGCAGTTCTCCGAGGGAATGGCTGAAACTGCGGCCGTTGAAAGCGGCGGTGATGTTACCGTCCAGAGGCATCTCAACTTCTAAAATCACGGCCTGGGTGGCAGCGGTGGTGGTGTTCGGGTTCATGCTCGTATAGAGTTTGAGTTCGGCGGAAGTCTCCCCTGCCGAAACTATTCTCTGCACATGGGTATGGAACTCTGTCTCGCCCTCCTGCGGGGAAGTGAAGGCTGCACCACGGAAACAAGGTTTCACGCTGATTATGCGGCCCTTGTCTACGGAAACCGCTCCCTCCCAAGGGATATAGGTCTGCTCCCTGTTCCATCCGAATTCGAGTTTCACCTTGCAGCGCACAGTGTCTCCGGAAGGCATCACAGGAATATGAGGTCCGTTCACCCGGGCGATGAGCCTGCCGTTTTTGATGACATCTATATAATCGATGCAGCTTTCGCCCTCCACGTTGAGATAGATTCTGCGTTTGTCACCGCGTATGACGTCTCCCATCAGTGCATCATTCACACGGAAATCCACCTTGATTCTGTCACCGGTAGCGCAGCAGGTATGCCTGTTCTTGAGACCGTCCCAGATCTTGTCCCTGTGAAGGGAATCCGCGAGCACCCCGACACGTCCGTCGCCATAACTTCCCGGATAACCTGAATGCTGGTCCGTAGAACCTATGAAACCGAATTTATGTCCCTGCTCCAGACCATACTGGATAGTGCCTTCCCACTGGCGCGGACCCATGTCATGAAGGTAAGGGTAGTCCCCCATATCACTCTCGGCCAGGCCGTGCCTGGAATACATCTCCACGAACGGAGTCTGGCTGCCTTCGGTGAAGAAATCCCAGTTATAGCCTCTGTAGCCCTCCTGGTAGCCCATGTGGTGAGGTGTCACGAAGACATCCTGACCGCGGAACTTCTCTTTCCAGTTCTCGATTGAAGAACAGTTTACGAGAGGGGCGTCAAGATCTTTGTGAAGAGCCACATGGTCACCGTAAATCATGCTGTGGGCCTCGTAGCCTATGAAAGTCAGGAACTCACCTTCCCTGTTGTATTCTTTGGTCATCGCGCTGTACTTGTCGTAACCTCCCCTGCGGAGACGGCCGAAAGCATCAGTGTGATAGCCGATTACCCATTTCAGACGCGGCTCTTTGTTGAGCAGGTTGATGTCAGGCCACATTGCGTGCGGAGTCACGCTCACGAAGTCCAGCTGTCCCTTCGCCGCCTCGAAAGCATCGCGCATATCCCCGTGGCCGTAGGTGATGTTGCAGTGGTTGTGAAGGTCACCCCAATAGAGTTTGAGACCGGTGGTTGAAGGCAATACCTTCTTTGCCTCCTTTGAGCCTGGCACACATCCTTTCAGAAGGCTTCCTGAAGCCGCTATCCCAAGCAAAGACCAGCCTGAAGCCGCAATAAATTTTCTTCTGTCCATATGTATTATAAGTGTATCTGTTCTTTATATCTGTCATTTCGACCAAGCGAAATATTTGTCATTTCGACCAAGCGAAGCGCGTGGAGAAATCTAAAGATTCAGTTCTTTCGACTCCCTTTGGTCGCTCAAGATGACAGAGGACTTACTTTCTTCCCATATAGCGTCTGTCGCCGTGGAAAAGCACACGTTCGCGCTCGTCAGGGTCCGTGTCGCCGTACTGCCGCTGGGTTTCAAGCAGAAGTTCATGAAGAGAGACGCGCACATCCGCATAGTCAGGACTGTCGTAGACATTGTGCATCTCCTTCGGATCGGCCTCCAGGTCGTAGAGTTCCCACTCGTCCACATCGTTGTAGAAATGAATCAGCTTGTAACGGTCGGTGCGTATGCCGTAGTGGCGCTTGACTGAATGTTCGGCCGGATACTCGTAATAGTGGTAATATACGGCATCGCGCCAGTCTTCCGGAGTTCTGCCCTCATTCTCCATAACAGGTCTGAGGGAACGTCCCTGAATGTCCTCAGGAATCTCCGCACCGGCGAAGTCAAGGAAAGTGGAAGCAAAGTCTACGTTCATGGCAAGCGCATTGCTCACGCTTGAGGCCTTTATTACAGCCGGATATCTCACCACCACAGGCATTCTCTGACATTCCTCATACATGAAGCGTTTGTCGAACCACCCGTGCTCGCCGAGGAAAAAGCCCTGGTCGGAGGTATAGACCACAATCGTATTGTCCAGCTCCCCGGTTTCCTCCAGATAGTCCAGAATCTCCCCTATGCTCTGGTCCACGGAAAGCACGGTCGCAAGGTAGTCGCGCATATACTGCTGGTACTTCCATCTCACAAGTTCCCTGCCCTTGAGCCTGCCGCTGCGGTACTCTGCAATGCGGGGAGCATAGACGGAGTCCCATTTCGCACGCACTTCTTCAGGCATACGGAAATACACCTGTGCAAGCCGGTTCTCAGGATTGGCCTCCATCTCCTCTCTCGTGAGGAGTTTGAGGTCCCAGTCTTCGGTAAAAGTCTTCTCAAGGCTCATATCCTGCTCCGCAGCCGCCGGTCCTCGGCCGGAATAATCGTCAAAAAGATTGTCCGGCTCAGGGAAAACGATGTCATTGAAGATACCGAGATTCCGCGGGGCCGGCATCCAGTTGCGGTGAGGGGCCTTGTGGTGCATCATCAGGCAGAAAGGCCTGCTCTTGTCCCTGTTTTCGAGATAGTCTATGGTCTTGCGGGTGATTACCTCGGTGACATAGCCTTTCTCAGTGATTTCACCTCTTCCTATTTCCTCGAACTGGGGGTCATAATAATCCCCCTGCTCCCCCTGTCCGGACAGGACGCTCCAGAAATCGAAACCCTGAGGCTCCGAAATCAGATGCCATTTGCCCACGATTGCGGTCTCGTAACCTGCCTGCTGCAGAAGTTTCGGGAAAGTCTGCTGGTCTCCGTTGAATATGCTGGCGTTGTCAGTGAAGCCGTTTTCATGGCTGAATTTGCCTGTGAGTATGCAGGCGCGTGAAGGCCCGGAAAGAGCATTGGCAGCATAGAAGTTGTCGAACCTCATTCCCTCCCTGGCGATTCTGTCCATATTCGGAGTATGCAGAAGATTGCCGCCGTAGCATGACATGGCCTGGGTGGTATGGTCATCCGTCATTATGAAGAGAATATTCGGACGGGACGGCTTGTCTCCGCCGTTGCCGCAGGAGGCTAAGCCTGCCGCGGCAAGAGGGAGAGTCAGCAGTAAATTAGTTTTGTATGTTATTTTTTGCATTCAGTATGAGCATTTAGTTGAATACGGTTATAGGAAAGATCTAAAGCGAATATGAGAGCTTGATTTTCTTGTGTTTGCCCACTTTGACCTGGACTGCAAGTCCGTCATCAGAATAGCCCTTGTCGATGAACTTGGCCGTCACGCTCTCTTCACCGGCCTTGTGCTTAGGATAGATGACGGTGATAAAGCGTACAGGATCGTCGGTCTCCTTTTTCTGCTTGAAGCTGGCGTCGATTCTCTGCACCTTCTTCATATAATCGCTCGACTGCCATCCTTTCTCCTTCTTCATCTGCATCTTATCCATGTCGTCGCAGAAGCACTGGAGCCAGAAATTGCTGTCACCCTCGAAGTTAGAGTGGAAGTGCATGTCCTCACGGCTGTTAGGCACATCTCCGCGAGGCATCTGATAATGGAGGTTCACCCAGCCCTTCTTCGTTCCGACTGCCTCGTCCACAATCACGAAATACTCGCCGTCCACAAAGAAGACTGAACGTCTGTGAGTGAGGTTCTTGTAGCTCGGATGTTCGGTCACGAGAATCTGGACATTGCCCTCAGGCTGCCAGAGAAGTGTCTTGGAAGGCACCTTGTCCACATCAGCATCATTGACTGTAAGAGTATTGTGGTGGGAAGTGGCGCGGAACCACTTTCTCCATTCCATAATCTCGGGGTCCTTGCCCTCATAGACATAAGAGCCTGAATCCTGGAAGAGGCACTTGCCGTTGTACCACATCTCGAAAGTACCAAAGTCAGGCTGCGCATGCCACTCTCCCGCTGGACCGGCCTTGACGACCATCTGCAGGGCATCATCACCCCAGCCGTTACGGAAAACGAAGAATCCTGAATCAAGGAAACCTTTCGAGAGGTGGTCAGGAAGAGAACCCTGCGCTCCCTCAGTGGCGAAATAGCGTATCACCTCGTTCTCAGGGAAGATTTTCTGCCATTTCTTGTAATTGTTCAGCATGACACGCTTGTTAGTAATCTTGGCATCGCTGAAACAAGGATTGGTGTAGTCAGGGTAGATGATGTCAGTGTAGAACATTATCATATTCTCGACAGCGTTCCAGTATGACCGGGGGAACTCGTTCGCGAAGCCGTTCAAGTCCGCAATCTGGAGAGCCTTGTAGAAAATCTCGATTGTGGCGAGGTGGTAGTGAGGGTCGAGTTCATAATGGCCGCCGTCAGGCAGGACCTGTTTCTCGACCTCGCGGTTGAGAATATCCACTCCGCTCTTTCTCCATGTCTCGGCTTCCCTGAATTCAGGGAAGAACGAACCGGCCATCAACATTCTCTGGGCCTCGAAAAGGAGATGGTTGCCCTGCTTTGAATAATTGTGGAGAATATGGTCGGCGTGCCTGTGGTAGTTCACGATAAACTCGGTGAGGAATTCCGGAGTGAACGCAGGAGAATCGATGAAAAGCTGGAACTGCATGCACTGGTCCTGAAGCCTGTGGCTCACTTCGAGAGGTCTCCATGCGTAACGCATATTCTCGGCATCTGCCTGAAGCTTCGAGTCCTTCGTAATTTCATACTCAGCCTTGTCGATTTTCACATAAGGATTCTTGCGTATCCAGTCGATATACTCCTTAGTCCATTCAACCGCATACTTCTCGTCGCCGCTGGTCCTGTAGGCAAGTCCCATAGGCACGAACCACTTGTGACGGTGGAGCTGCCAGCGGAGTTCGTTGTCCTGGACAGGCCAGTACCTCCAGTCGATGTCGTCACCGTAAAAATATGAAGGCTGGTAACCCTTGTGGGCAAAGAACTTGTGCTCTAAGGCCTCGTCAGCCCATTTCTGCTGCTCCTTGTTGATTTTCACCTTCTTGATGTTCTGGATGTCGGGAGTGCATATTCCCTTGCGTCCCCTGTAGTAAGTAAGGAGAGCCTCGGCTGCAGCCTTGTCGTCTCCGCTAAGATGAGCCTGCTTGACGGAAGCAAGTCCGGGATAGTCCAGATTGAGGAGGTCGAATGCCTCCGGCCTGAGTTCCTGCGCAGACGCAGAAAAGGCTATGGCCATAGAAGCCGCAATAGTCAGCGTTATTCTTTTCATGTGATTACAGATTGTTATAAGTCAAACCTTTGAGTGCCATATATCTCTTGATTGCCTCAAGGAAGTAGTAGTCGGCATAGTTGAGAGGGGTGTCGATTTCAGAACCATGGTGCAGTGAACCGACTGAGTGCTTTAGGACAAATCCGCCGTTGGTGCCTCTTTCGGCCAGATAATCCGGACCGGCGAGGCTTTTCAGGATTTTCTCGGCATAGTCGAAATACCGGCTGCCGTCCTCGACGAAAGTGCTGAGTTCGAACAATGCACAGGCAGTGACTGCTGCAGCCGAAGCATCGCGAGGAGTCTTTTCAGACGCCGGAGCGTCGTAATCCCAGTAAGGTACTGCGTCCTCCGTAGTCACGCGGGACATTATCATGTCTGCAATCGCGCATGCGAAGTCACGGTATTTTTCGTCCTTGAACTGGCGGTAGCAGGCAGTGTAGCCGTAAACGCCCCATGCCTGTCCGCGCGCCCATGCAGAGTCATCGTTCTTGCCCTGGAATGTCTGGCGGCGCTCCACAGTTCCGTCAGGATTGTAGCTCACGACATGCCAGCTGCTGTGGTCAGGCCTGAAATGGTTGGCCATCGTCTTGTCGGCGTGGAGACGCGCTATCTCAAGATAATGCTCATTCCCCGTAAGACGGTAGGCATCGAACAGCAGGTCGAGGTTCATCATATTGTCGATGATGACAGGGAAATTCCACGGCCCGAAATCCCACGAACGGATTGCACCGATACGGCTGTCGAAACGGCCACAGAGATTGTCGGCAGTCTGTACGAGTACAGCCTTTATGGTGTCCGAAGGACTGAGACGGAGAGCGTTGCCATAGCTGCATTCCATCATGAAGCCCAGATCATGGGTTTCGGTGTATTCCCTTATCGGATAAAGCAGGTTTGTGTACTCAGCAGCCATGTCGCGGAGTTCCTCGCCTCCGGTAAGTTCATAGGCATACCAGAGCGAACCAGGAAAGAATCCGCTGGTCCAGTTGTAGATGTCGCAGTTCCTGAGTTTTCCGAGATCTTCTGGATTTGGCCTTGTCCTGAGCGAATCCTTGAAAGTTTCCGCATCGACGTCCAGTTGCCATGCAAGGAAATCGAGGTCATAGTCCACCCAGAGCGAGCGCGGCATCTCCCCGCTTCCCTCAAGATTCTCCGCTGTCAGCAGAAGCTGGTCAACAGACGTATCTATAGCGTTCTTGAGCCATTCTGTTTCATTACGGCCGCTGCAGGCCATCAGAAGTGCCGCCGCGCCAAGAGTCAAAAGTGTTTTTTTCATATATCATTGATTATTGTTACCAACCCGGATTCTGTTTGAATTGTTTGCAGAGGTCTTTTTCACGCTGAGGTATAGGCAGAAGTTCGCTCTTGCCCTCTTCAGTATATTTAGCCACGACATAGTTGTAGGAGGAGTTGTTGTTGGTCCAGTCCCAGAGATTGTTCAGAGCCTCGTCTGTCTCCTTAATGGTCTTTGCATATATCCCCCATCTCACGAGGTCTGTGCGGCGGTGTCCCTCGAAAGCGAGTTCCCATGCACGCTCATCGCGTATTGCCTTGCGGAAGCCTTCGCAGTCAAGACCCGAAAGGTCGCAGACCGCGGTGTTGGACGGATTGCCGTAGCCGCGCCTGCGGACCTTGTTGATGGCTGCATAAGCCGCGTCAGTAGGCCCGCCGTTCACTTCGTTCAATGCTTCGGCATAGAGGAGAAGCACGTCAGCATAGCGGAGGAAATACCAGTTGATATTGGACTTGTCATTGTTTATCAGTCTGTTGGCTGACTCCACATACTTCTGTTCGTCCCATTTCGCCGGAGTGAAGTTCTGCTTTTCCTTCTGCTTCTTGAGAGGGTCTGCATCGTTCGCAAGGGCTGTCTCATAAGTATCGCTGCTGCCCTGTACGAGGAGTTTCCAGTCGTTGGAATAGGAGTAGTTGGCTACGGAAAGTGCACGCCTGAGGTCACCTTCATGCTCTCTCCAGGCGGTACTGAAGGACAACAGCACCTTCTGGTTTCCGGTACAGCTGCCGCGCTGTCCAGCCAAGGCGGTGGTCCTCACGCCGTTCCACTTGCCTATCCTTCCGCAAGGGTCGGACGAACCGCCGCCTGTAGTAGGACTGTAGAAGGAAATCTCGATAAGGCTCTCCGTAGGATTCCAGATACCGTTACAGGTGTTCTTCCACAAAGTTTCATAATCCGGAAGAAGATCATGCTTGCCGGAGTTTATCAGCCTCTCCGCAACAGCTGCGGCCTCGCCCCATTTCTCAGTGTCCTGGACAGGCCATCCCGCCCATGTGCAGTAGACCTTCGCAAGCAGTCCCAAAGCCGCGCCTTTGGAAAAGCGGTAGCTGTTGTCGGAACGCCATACGTCATCCCCGGCATACGGAAGCACCTCTATAGCGTAGAGAAGGTCCTTCTCGATGAACTCATAGACATCTTTCGGAGCCGCCTGGACGAGAGTGGAAGGGTGCTGGTGTGACATGGCCGTGGAGGTCATGAGAGGAACGCTGCTCCATCTTCTGACAAGCTCGAAGTAGAACATTGCCCTCAGGCAGCGTGCCTCCGCGATATAGAGAACGGATTTATAATAGTCTTCATCCTTCTCAAAATCATCTATGTTTACGGATATCCTCTCAAGGAAGTCATTCGCCCGGTAAATGCCTTTATAGAGGGCCTGCCATGCGTTCTGAATATATGAATTGGTTGTAGAGAACGCATTGGTCGGAACGTCCCGCCAGTTCTCCGTAGTGCTTCCCTCGACCTGGGAAATGTCAGTGCCCATGTTGAGATAATAGGAAAGGCAGTGGCCGTATGCGCCGTCCTCGACCAGAGTCCTGTAGACGCCGAGAAGCACGGACTCAGCCTCGGAAGCGTTCTTGATATAGTCCTTTTTCTCGATTTCCGTCAGACTCTTTTCCGTAAGGAAGGAACAGGAAGCCACTGAAAGCAATGCGGCAAGGACAAGAAATATATTTGCAATCTTTTTCATATCCGGCATAATTTAGAATTGAAGGTCAAGACCCAAAGTGAACACGCGGCTGTGAGGATATGCGCCCCAGTCCAGACCCGGAGTCATAGGGCTTGACGAAGCTGTGCTGACCTCAGGGTCGAATCCGCTGTAGGCAGAGACGCAGAACAGATTCTGGGCAGAGGCATAGAGCCTGAGCTTCGAGATTTTAGCCTTTTCGGTCAATTTGCGTGGCAGGGTGTATCCGAGAGTTATGTTTTTCAGACGGAGGAATGAACCGTCCTCCACGAAACGTGAATACACATCGTTCGTTACATAGCCGTCAGCCTTCGGGACGGTATTCGAAGCGTTCGTCGGAGACCATCTGTCAGCGACCTCCGCGAGGAAGTTACGCCGGCCGCTGCGGGTCTGGGTGGCATAGAGACGGGTTGCGTTATAGATATCGTTGCCGTAGTTGAACTGGAACATGAAACTGAAGTCCACTCCGTAGAAAGAGAAAGTGTTGGTGATACCGCCGTAGAACAGAGGCAGGGTCTTTCCGATTACCGTCCTGTCCTCGGTGGTTATCTTGCCGTCTCCTGTCTGGTCCTTGTACTTGACCACGCCCGGCTGGACGCCGGCGGTATAGAGGGTATTGTCCACCACTCCCGGCTTGAGCCTGTAGGTTCCGTCCGGATTTATGGTAAAGTCGTCCATCTGGTAGATGCCGTCGAATTCATAGCCGTAGATGAGACCGAGGGATTCGCCCACTATCGCCCGGTAGTCATTGGCGGTGAAGTTGCTGTCAAATCCTGAACGGGCCTCGTAATACTGCGCACCGTCAGCAAGTTCGACAAGGGTGTTGCGCAGGAAGGAAATGTTGAAGTTGGTCTGCCAGAGGAAATTCTTTTTGTCTATATTCGTGCTTGACAGATTGAATTCGAGACCCTGGTTGCGGATTTTTCCCACATTGCGCATCTGGGTGGCGAAACCTGAGGCGTGGGCGAGCTGCTGGAGAATCAGCAGGTCCTTGGTATCCTTGTTGAAGAGGTCGACAGTGAACGTAAGGCGGTCTTTCCAGAAGCCGAAGTCCATTCCCACATTGACAGTGGAAGAGCCTTCCCATCTGAGGTCAGTATTCTGCAGCTGCTTCGGAGTCAGCACGGTGTTCA
>CABQAB010000056.1 GCA_902461985.1 uncultured Bacteroidales bacterium
GAGGCAGGGCATGAAAGGAAGTCTGGAACCACCAACGACAACTCCGACGGCTGGTTCATAGGCTACACTCCCAAAATCACCGCAGGAGTATGGGTTGGCGGAGAGGACAGGCAAATCCATTTCAGGTCTACGGCTCTCGGAGGAGGTTCGAACATGAGTCTGCCTATATGGGGACTGTTCATGAAGAAATGTCTGAAAAACGGCGGACTTGGCATAAGCGAGGATGACAGGTTCACCCCTCCGGCAGGTGTGCCTATGAATATAAGCTGCGAGGCAGTGGCTTCCGAGTCGCGCCAGAAGCCTGTTTCGGAGGTGGAGGCCGCCGATGCAGAAGGGGAAAACGACGAGGGCTATTATTTCGAATGACATTCGCCCGGGACGGTGTGCCACAATTGAAAAAGGCTGCCTAATTTTCAGAGTATTACTTATATTTTTTTACTTATAAGTGATTTTTGCTTATATTCGCAGCCGGAAACACTGTAGATTTTTAAAATATGTCAAAATACCAGATAGACGAAATAGACCAGAAGATACTGTCTTACCTGATAAAAAACGCCAGGACGCCGTTTCTTGAGATTGCGAGGGAATGCGGGGTCTCGGGAGCGGCAATCCATCAGAGAGTAAAAAGGTTGGAGAACAACGGCATAATCACCGGTTCGCGTATTTTGGTCAAGCCCCAGGCCATAGGCCTCAACATCTGCGCATTCGTAAGCATTTCGATTTCAGAGGGCAACAAATATTTAGATGTAGTGAAAGTGCTCACTTCGATTTCCGAAGTAGTTGAATGTCACTTCGTCACAGGGAAATATGCCCTTTTGGTCAAAATCTATTGCTTCGACCACGACCATCTTATGCAGGTGCTTGTGAACACCATACAGAGGATTCCGTACGTCCAGTCCACAGATACTGTGATTTCGCTCGACCAGCCTATCGAGAGGCAGATCTGGGTGAAAGACTACGAAAACACCAGTTTCTCTTCCGTCTCCAAGAATTAGCCCGTCCCGGAGACAGGCTTCGCCACGCCTATAATCTCCCAGAGGCAAGCAGAGCCTCGGCAAGTTTCATGTCATCCGGTGTCGTGAGTTTGAAATTCAGTTTCTCCCCGTTCACGTAGCGGATTGGCACTCCGCTCTTCTCCACCACCGAAGCATCATCGGTGAAGGATTCGCAGTATGGCAGGGAGTAGGCTTTCCTCAGCACTTCAGAATGAAAAACCTGAGGCGTCTGTGCCCCGAAAAGCACAGAGCGGTCGACTGCTTCATGCCGCGCCACATAATCTTCCCCGCATCTGTCCAAGGCTTTCAAGCTGTCCGTACAAGGCAGCACGGGTACCACTGCAGGAGAATCTTCCGCCAAATTGAATAGACGCTCAATCAAGGCAGCGGACACAAAAGGCCTTACCCCGTCGTGGACCGCTACGGAACAGCCGTCCGGAATTTTCTCAATGGCGTTGCGCACCGAATGGAAACGTGTGATTCCGCCTTTTATCAATGTCTGGGGCACCACCATGGCGTTTGCAAGACAGTATTCTTTCCAGTAGGGAATATAGTCTTCATTCAGCACAGTCAGCACCTTCAAATCTGGACAAGCTGACACGAACTTCTCTATCGTCCTGTGCAGCACGGCCTTACCCATCAAAGGCACAAACTGCTTAGGCAGCTCTCCGCCCATCCTCATTCCCTTTCCGGCGGCAACAATTATGAGGCATCTGTTTCTTTCCATATCACAAAGATATAAAATTATATTGGCAGCGTCCCAAAATTTGACTAACTTTACGGGTTGAATGCGCGCACGAGATCTTTCGACTCGCTCTGCTCGCTCAAGATGACAGCATACAGAATAATAATAAAAACAATATACATAAATGGCATTTTCATTTTTGACACAAGAGCTGGCAATCGACCTCGGAACCGCCAATACGGTGATTCTGCAGAATGATCAGATTGTTCTCGACGAGCCAAGCATCGTGGCGATTGACATAGTCACGGGAAAGCCGATTGCATTGGGGCACAAGGCCAAGACGATGCAGGGCAAGGAAAACCCTAAAATCAGGACAGTACGTCCGCTGAAAGACGGAGTGATTGCAGACTTCGATGCAGCGGAGATGATGATAAGAGGATTCATCAAACAAATCAACAGCACGCGAAGATCTCTTTTCCAGCCGAACATCAAAATGGTCGTCGGCATACCTTCAGGCAGTACCGAAGTGGAAAAGAGAGCGGTCAGGGACTCTTCCGAGCATGCAGGAGGCAAGGATCTCTTTCTGATTTACGAACCTATGGCTTCCGCACTCGGCATCGGGCTTGATGTCCAGGCTGCAAAAGGAAACATGATTGTAGACATCGGAGGAGGCACTACGGAAATCGCGGTCATCTCCCTCGGAGGAATCGTGGTACAGGACAGTATCAAGGTGGCCGGCGACGTGTTCACGAACGACATCCAGCAGTTCATGAGACAGCAGCACAACATACGTGTGGGAGAAAGCACGGCCGAGCAGATCAAAATCCGTGTCGGCTCTGTCCTCACCAAACTTGAGGAAGAACCTGAGCCTATGGTCGTAAACGGTCCGAACCTCATGACTGCACACCCTGTGGAAGCGACAGTAACCTATCAGGAAGTCGCCACCTGCCTGGACAAATCAATCGCAAGAATTGAGGCCGGTGTGCTCCATGTGCTCGAACAGACTCCGCCTGAACTCTATTCCGACATCGTGGAAGGCGGCATTTTCCTTTCAGGAGGCGGAGCGTTGCTTAGAGGTCTCGCAAAGAGGCTGAGCGACAAGGTGAACATCCAGTTCCACGTGGCAGAAGACCCTCTCCGCGCCGTGGCAAGGGGAACCTGCACAGCACTCAAGCATACTGACGACTTCTCATTCCTTATGCGATAGATGCAGAGAAAGCGCAACCCCCTGAGTCTGATTGCGACGGCTGTCGTGTTCTTGGCATTGGAAACGGCTGCCATTGTGATTCTGCGCTCCAGCAGCGAACTCCAGAGAAGCTGGTTCGGCTCTATGGGACAGAGCACCATGAAGGTCCTTTGGGGAGGAAGCGAGAGGATAAAGGATTATTTCCGCCTGAAAAGCTGCAACGATTCCCTTGCGAACGAGAATCATCTGCTGCTGAAAGAGAACGCGAGGCTGAACGCCGTCATCGAGGCCGAAACACTCAGCGAAGTCGCCAAGGGTTCGGATTCGCGTTTCATCCACACGGGAGCGTGCATAATCAAGATGAGCCGCAACCGCCAGCACAACTATATCATCTTGGATAAAGGCAGCAAAGACGGCATAAGGGAAGGCTCGGGCATCATAACACGGCGTGGGGTCATAGGCATCGTGGAAGCCGTAAGCGAGAACTACTGTTACTGCATCAGCCTTCTGAACAGGGACATGAACATCAGCGCAAGACTCCGCAGGGACGGGCCGGTGGGTTCGCTTGTATGGGACGGCATGAGCCGTGCGGAACTGAAGGAGATCCCCCACCATCTGATGACGGAACTTGGAGATACAGTCTACACCAGCGGTTTCTCGACCATATTCCCCAAGGACATACCTGTGGGGGTGACTGTTTCGTCACATCTCAAAGACGGGGCGACCTGGGATCTGGAAGTGGAGTTTTTGGAGGATTTCAGCAGACTCAAATATGTCACTATCGTAACCAACAGGGATTTCGAGGAAATAGACAATCTGAAAAAGGAGGGCGGACATGAACAGGAATGACATACATTTCATGATTGCCGCCGTCCTGACGGTTCTGGTCCAGATAGTCATCTGCAACTATATGTTCCTCGGCCCGATGGCTACGGTTACGGTACTTCCGGTACTCATACTTTTCATGCCGCTTAAACGGCCTGACTGGATTGTGATGACGGAGGCTTTCTGCATAGGCATAGCCATCGATCTGTTTTCCGACGGAGTCCTCGGGCTGAATGCAGCCGCACTCGTTCCGGCAGCCCTCCTGCAGAAACCTTTCATAAGGCTCTTCGTGGGCGAGGATACGGTTGTGCGCTGCGACCCTGTATCAATCAACAAATCAGGATGGATGAGGGCTATTGCCATGACCACTCTGGCCACTCTGCTGTTCCTTGTTGTATATGTCTTCCTTGACAGCGCCGGCACGAGGAGTTTCGGATTCAACTGCGCCCGCATAGGCATATCATTGGCTGCAAGTATGGTTTTCGAACTGATTGCCGTCCATGTGTTCTCCAACCTCAACAAAAGGGAACTGCCATGATGTCAGACAGGAAGAACAAACTGCTTGCAGGTCTTGCTATTGTGGCTATGGTCATAATCGCAAGGCTTTTTGTCATCCAGATTATCGATGACAGATACAAAATCGACGCATCCAACAATTCCATGGTCTATTCGACCATATATCCTACCAGAGGCATCATCCACGACCGCAACGGCAATATACTTGTCGGCAACAAGGTTGTCTACGACCTTTTGGTGACGCCTCGGGAGGTAAAGGATTTCGACACTCTCGAGTTCTGCGCCGCACTGTCCGTGGAACAGGAATGGGTGAAGGAGAAAATGGCCGAATACCGCCGTTACAGAAGCCGTATCGGCTGGCAGACCCTTACTTTTCTCAAACAGCTTCCTCCGGAAAGATATATGCGTTTTGCGGAGATTTCCTACAAATTTCCCGGATTCAGAGGACAGGCCAGAAGTGTGCGCGAATATCCGTACAATGCGGGCGGGAACCTTTTGGGATATGTGTCCGAAGTGGATGCAGACTATATAAAAAAGCACGAGGGAGAATACCGCAGCGGAGACTATGCCGGCAAGACAGGAATTGAAGCGGCAATGGAAAAGGAACTGAGGGGAGAAAAGGGGTACAATATTTATCTGCGCAATTCCAGCAACCGTATCGAAACCCGTTTCAGAGACGGGGAAATGGACAAGGAGGCTGTGCCCGGGCATGACATAACCACAACTATCGATGCAGAACTCCAGCACTACGGACAGATGCTCATGGCAAACAAAGTCGGGTCGTTGGTGGCAATAGAACCATCCACCGGAGAGATTCTGACCATGGTTTCGAGTCCCGGAATCGATGTGGACATGCTTGCGGACATCGGCACCCACTACAGCGAAATATCGTCCAATCCATATAAGCCCATGTTTAACAGGGCCGTACAGGCACCTTATCCTCCCGGCTCGGTGTTCAAACTCGTGAACGCGCTCATAGGCCTGCAGGAAGGCGTAGTACAGCCCGGCACATTGCACGGATGCAGCAAAGGCTATCATTTCGGAAGAAACAAACTCGGATGTCACGCGCACAAGTCGCCTGTTAACCTCGAAGAGTCGATAATGATGTCATGCAACGCGTATTACTGCTATGTCCTCAGGGACATTCTCGACAACCCGAAGTACGGAAACTTGGCTGAAGGCATGGACGCATGGAGCGAATATGTACAGAGTTTCGGTTTCGGGCACAAACTCGGCAGCGACTTTCCTTCCGAACTCGGAGGTTTCGTTCCGGACTCAAAGTATTACGACAGGCGATATCATAAGGGAGGCTGGAAATCGCTGACCGTCATATCCTTGTCCATAGGGCAGGGCGAACTGGGGTGCACGCCGCTGCACTTGGCCAACCTCTGCGCGACCATTGCGAACAGGGGGTTCTACTACATCCCACACATCATCAAGGACTCGGAAACGCACAGAATCGACGACAGGTACAGGGAAAGACATTATACGGCTGTGGACACCTGCCATTTCCCGAAGGTAATCAACGGAATGTACAGGGCCGTGAACAGCGGCTACGGTTCGGGAGGCACGGCGAGCGTGGCGGCGGTTAAAGGACTGGAAATATGCGGTAAGACAGGAACCGCCCAGAATCCGCGAGGAGATGACAATTCGGTTTTCATCTGCTTCGCGCCTAAGGACAATCCCAAAATCGCGGTGGCGGCCTATGTGGAGAACGGCGGTTTCGGCGCGGCATGGGCGGCCCCTATTGCTTCGCTTCTTGCCGAGAAATACCTGAACGGAGAAATCAGCGACAGCAGGAAACCATTGGAGCAGAAGATGATAGACGCGAACCTGATGCACAAGGTGAAGAAGAACTAAGGAAAATTGTTCAGTAAGAATTAGAGCAGAATATCGGCTTATGGGACTTTACGACAACAGAGCCACCCGGCGCAAACTCACCCAGACCATCGACTGGTGGTTAGTGGGATGTTATTTCATCATGGTCGTAATAGGACTGCTGAACATCTATGCCTCCGTCCATTCCGTGGAAGGCGGGAGTTTCTTCGACCCGGGGCTCAGAAGCGGCAAACAGATTATCTGGTTGGGGATTTCAATCGTGACCGGTGTGCTGATTCTCTTCGCAATACCTCCCCGGATATACGACAGTCTGGCTCCTCTGATTTACATAATCACTATCCTGCTGCTTGTGGCAGTCATTTTCGTGGGCGGCGAAGTCAAAGGTTCCCGTTCATGGTTCACACTCGGCCCTATCCGTTTCCAGCCTGCCGAAATCTCCAAAATAGCAACATCGCTGATGCTCGCCAAGGTCATGAGCCAGACCGACTACAAAATCGGGAAAGCACGGGACTTCATTGTCACTGCCCTGCTGATTCTCGTACCTATGGGCATAATCGTGGCCCAGAAAGAGACCGGTTCGGCATTGGTCTACTGCGGCTATATTTTCATGCTCTACCGTGAAGGACTGTCAGGCTGGTATATAGTCGCCGCAGGACTGGCCATTCTCATATTCATACTGACTCTTACCGCCGGCTCCTATTACACCATTTTCGCCCTCTACTGCCTGTCCATGATATATTTAGGGCTGAAAGGCGGGAAATGGAAGATTCTGCTCGGAGCGGGGCTTCCTGTGGCTCTGCTGTTCGGTTTCCTGCCTCAGATTTTCGGAATCATAGCGGAAAAAATCGGGAATCCGGAATCTTTCTTCATGGAAATCAAGCCCTTGTATATCCTTTTGGCCATGATTGCCATTGTGATTCCTTTCATTGTCCGCTCCGCCTACCGCAACCTGCATTATTACGGCTACATGGTAGCCATAGGTATCATCGCCGGCACTCTGTTCTCTTTCTCCACTGACTTCATTTTCAACAACATACTCCAGGACCACCAGAGAGGCAGAATCGAGGTGCTTCTCGGGCTGAAGGAGGACCCGTCGGGAGTGGGCTACAACGTGAACCAGTCCATGATTGCAATCGGTTCGGGCGGCGCTGTCGGCAAGGGCTATCTGCAGGGCACTCAGACGACTTTCGGCTTCGTTCCGGAACAGAGTACAGACTTCATCTTCTGTACGATAGGGGAAGAATGGGGATTCTTAGGATCTTCTGCAGTGATTCTTATCTTCGTGTTCCTGATCTGGAGAATCATCCATGATACCGAACAGAGCCGGGAGGCGTTCACAAGAATCTACGGTTATTGCTGCGCGTGCTGCATCTTCATGCACCTGTTCATCAATATCGGCATGACCATAGGTCTGATGCCTGTCATCGGCATACCTCTTCCGTTCATAAGCTACGGCGGCTCAGCCCTGCTGTCTTTCTCGACCATGCTCTTCATATTCATCGCCCTCCGCAAAAACGAGAAGAAATATTTTTAGGAATATGCACGGCACGACGCCTCAACATTAGTAAAAAACCGTAAAACAACCTACCTGATGCGCCTGAAACTTATCTTCGCTCTCCTGTCGATTCTCTCCGTCAATCTCAGCAGTGCACAGACCGCAGACCTGCAGGACTATTCATGGTCCAACAAATGGGACCACGGCTTCCGCACCATGCGCAACAACGATATTCCGGATTTCCACTGCGGCTACGATGACTGGATTCAGTATTCACCTGCCGCGGCAATGCTGATAATGAAGGCCTGCAGGGTGGAAAGCCGCAACGACTGGGGCAGGATGCTGTCGGCCGATGCCTTCTCCGTGGCCTTCATGGCGGCTATAGTGAACGGTGTCAAGTACAGTGCGCAGCGCATGCGCCCGGACGGGACTTCCAGAAATTCTTTTCCTTCGGGACACACCGCCACGGCGTTCATGTGCGCGACCATGCTGCACAAGGAATACGGCAAACTGTCTCCGTGGATAAGTTTCGGAGGTTATGCTGTGGCCTCGTTTACGGGTGTGTCAAGGATGATGAACAACCGCCACTGGTGCACTGACGTGATTGCCGGGGCTGCAATTGGCATTGCTTCCGTTGAACTCGCCTACCTCGTGAATGACGCCATTTTCAAGGACAGGCACCGTGGAGGACGGTGGGAGCCGGCTGTATTCAACGAAGACAAGTCATTGAAATACTGGTCCTTGGAGACCATCTTCGGCTATCGTATCGGGATGGGTGATTTTTCGCTTTCCGGAGCGATGATGTCGTGTCAGGCGGACTTCCCCATCCTGCCGAGACTCGGAGTGAGAGCACGGACCGGAATCAGTTCGCTGCAGAGGGACGATAATCCTGAAAGCTGTAATTTTTACGACGCTCTTGCCGGGGCCGTCTTCAACTATCCTTTCGCAAAAGTGCTCAGCGTGGAGGCGGACGCCCTGCTCGGAGCCGGCGGGACAGGCGGGGACTGCCCGGAGTCCATCCGCCCGGCAGCCGGTCCGCTTTGCGGAGAATTGAGCTGCGGAGCGGCATTGGGCGTAAGGTTGGGATGCAATTTCAGGATAAAGATTCTTGCGGAGTACAACCTGCTCTTCCCTCGGAACAACCATTCGGCCCTCGTTGGATTCGGAGGCAGTTTTTTCTGGTAGAAATCAATATAGACCGGAAAGATATTGCTTATTTTTTTAAGATTACTTAATATTCCCTACACCATGCCGAGCGTGGCTATGCTTATGCGCAGGTCAGGACCGGCTGCAGAGCGCAGAGGCAGGAAACAGTTGATGAGAGTCGAACCGGTAGTGAACACGTCATCCACTAAAAGTATATGTTTGAGTCCATGGAGCTGCGCACCGCTCTTGAGTGAAAACGCTCCCCTTACGTTGTCCACTTTCGTATTCACGTCCAGGCGGGTCTGTGTGCGGGTGTTCCGGCTGCGTATGAGCAGCTCCGTGCGCAAATCAGCCCCAAGCGTCTTCGAGATTTCGGCGGCTATGATTTCTGCCTGGTTGTAGCCCCTTTTCAGGCGTCTGCTCCAGTGAAGAGGCACCGGCACGACTGCGTCTATCGGAAAATATGGCTGAGCCAAAGGGGTCTGCTCCCAGACTGACTGCGCCACGGAGAGTTTTTCCGCCAGCATACGGGAGAAGAACTTCCCAGCAGCAATGTTTCCCTCGTATTTCAGGGCATAGGTAATATGACGGTAGCCTCCTTCCTTGGCAAAATTGAAAAGAGCCAGTGCAAAGGCATATTTCTCGGGATTTCGGGACTGTTCGGAAATCAGAGCGTTGAAACGGTCCGCCATGGGATTCACGGGCAGATTCCAGTGGTAAGTCAAAGGAAGTCCCGCAAGACAGTCTATACAGATGTGCCGCTCATTGCGCCCGAGTTCACGACCGCATACACGACACAGGCGAGGCAGGAGCAAGTCGGCTGCCGCCGAAAGTGCAGAAACAAGTTTCATGACCTGGAAAATGCGTGAAGTTCCGGAACGAACTTGGACAACGACAGAGTACCGGGACGGCTCAGCAGTGCATTCCGCCGCAGACATTCAGAACCTGTCCGCTGACATACGAAGACAAA
>CABQAB010000057.1 GCA_902461985.1 uncultured Bacteroidales bacterium
GATGCAGGCACATTCAGTCGGTATGTTCCGCTCTAAAAAGCAGATTTGTGCTGCATTGGTAGCGGTCTACGGCGACAGTCTCAAGGCTGTATATGACAAAAGTTCCGGGACAGCGCCGTTCAAGGCCGGATTGGAGCTGGTTGACGGATATATGTACCGTCGCCCTGATTTCAATGACCAGGAGCAGCTTGTGCATGAGCATGGCCACAAGTTCCTTGTGAACTGGACTGACGGACAGAAGACAGGTTTTTTCCTTGACCAGAGGGAGAACCGTCAGTTAGTGGGGAAATATGCGCGTGGCAGGAGAGTGCTCAATCTTTTCTGCTACACAGGAGGCTTCTCCGTATATGCTCTGGCCGGAGGTGCTGTGCACGTGGATTCAGTGGACAGTTCGTCGAGGGCGATGGCCATGGTTGAGAAGAATGTGGTTCTGAACGGCTTTACGACTGGTTCGGAATCGTCCCTGCATTTCGGACTGTGTTGCGATGCCATAGACTATGTGAAGAGTGTTCCGGAGGGCAGATACGATATGATAATAGTGGACCCGCCAGCCTTCGCGAAGCACCGTGGAGCAATCGGCAATGCGCTTAGGGCTTACCAGCGTCTCAATGAGGCCGCTATTTCCAAGGTGGCTTCGGGCGGCTTAGTGTTCACTTATAGCTGTTCGCAGGTTGTGGACAAGGAGTCTTTCGCTCTGGCCGTATTTTCTGCCGCCGCCAAGACAGGCAGGAGCGTGCGCATCCTTGACCGTCTGAACCAGCCTGCTGACCATTCGGTGAATATCTACCATCCTGAGGGAGAGTACCTCAAGGGGCTGCTTCTTTATGTCGAGTAGTCGTCAAGTCAGATGCCGGCGATGAATTCGTGTACCTCCGAGAAAGCGGCGGAGAGTTCCGTTCCGATTTTCGTGCGTGCTTTCTCCATGTCTTCCGCAGGAGTCGCCGAGAGCGGTTCCTTGAGGTTCGTGAGCGTTTTCTGACATTCAGTCAGCAGGCTGCGGACCTTGGAGTCGAGTTCGCTGTCAATCGATTTTACATACGAACTGATGCTCGCCTGTCCGGATATTTTGCCTTCATAGCAGCTCTTGATGCCGTTGAATACGCTTTTATAATCTTCGACTGAATTGAGGCTGAGAGGAGAGACTTCTACCCCTATCATTGTCTTGCCGAGATATTCGGTGGCTTCGGTGAAAGCGTCTATAAGTTCGAGAAGGGCTTCCTGATATGTCAAGTAGCGGCTGCCTTCCGCCGAACAGTTGAGCAGTTCATAGGAGTAGGATGAATTGCCTTCTCCTGAGCCGGCCCAGAGTGTATACAACGCCCGTGTCTTTTCCTGAAGTTCCGACGCGACATCGCAGAGATAATCCAGCTCGGCGGTGCTGTATTCCACACCATGGTTTTCGGATTTTTCCCCGTCTGTCTGGAACAGGAGGTATTCTGCGGCTGAAAGTCCTTTGAGATTGTCCGCGCTTGAGGCAATGTCAAAGATTCCTCCGTCTATAAGTACGCGGATTGCAGCCGTATCGGCAGGTGAACTTCCTATCGCCGAACGTAAAGCCCCGTCTTCAGCAGCGAAGACCGGGAGGCTGAGGCTGCGCAGCCAGTTTTCCCTGCAGGCCTTCCACAGTTTGCAGGCATTCTGGATTTCCGCACCGGTCAAACTTTCGGACGCCTGCCTCTCTTTCATGAGCAGACAGGCGTCTTTAAGTTGTTCTGCATTATCCGCCAAAGAATTGTAATTGGCATTGGCCGTACTGAGTGCGTAAGGGATTATGACATAGCGGAACGCAGTCTCCTTTGTGAGTGACGGGTCCGGTTTTGTCTCCTTGGTGCAGGAGACGGCCGCTGCCATGAGCAGCGCAGCCAATGCGATTCTTCCCGGAAATCTCATCAATAGTTCTCTTTGTGAAGTTCGAAATAAGATTTCGGGTGGGAGCATACCGGGCAGATCTCAGGGGCTTTAGTGCCTACCATGATATGTCCGCAGTTGCGACATTCCCACACCTTTACTTCTGACCTTTCGAACACCTGGGCGGTCTCTACGTTTTTCAGAAGCGCGCGGTAACGCTCTTCGTGGTGTTTCTCGACTTCTGCAACCGCGCGGAAACGTGCTGCAAGCTCATGGAAGCCTTCTTCATCGGCTGTTTTAGCGAAACCTGCGTACATGTCAGTCCACTCGTAGTTCTCGCCGGCAGCGGCAGATGCAAGGTTGTGTGCGGTGTCGCCTATTCCTTCGAGTTCCTTGAACCAGAGTTTTGCATGCTCTTTTTCGTTGTCGGCAGTCTCAAGGAAGAGTGCCGCTATCTGTTCGAAGCCTTCTTTCTTTGCCTTTGATGCGAAATAAGTGTACTTGTTGCGTGCCTGGGATTCTCCGGCGAACGCTGCTTCCAGATTCTTTTCTGTCTGGGTGCCTTTGTATTTGTTAGCCATAATTCAAGTTATTTAAGGTTTAACTTTTTCTGTTTACGGAATCCAGCGTTCGTCAGCAAGAAGTCTGCCAAATCCGATTAAAAAATCAGTCTGGTTGAAAATGTTTCGTTGCCGAAAAAATTCCCTTTCAAGGCAATCTCTCCGCAGTCTTTTCCGCAAAGTGTCTGCGGTCTCTGAAGTTCAACGGCAACTATGTCCCCGATTCGCAGAGACACCATTGCAGACAGTTCGGAAATTGCCTTGTGAACTGTTGCCGGACTGCCTTCAGAAGTGCTGAACAACTCTTTTCCGTCCGCTTTAACCGTGAAACTCTTGTCTTCGTTTTCCAGAACTACAGGGTTGTAG
This sequence comes from uncultured Bacteroidales bacterium, assembly GCA_902461985.1. Lineage (GTDB taxonomy): Bacteria > Bacteroidota > Bacteroidia > Bacteroidales > UBA932 > Cryptobacteroides. The sequence goes on from CABQAB010000057.1 coordinate 2,775, forward strand.
AGAGGAAAGGGGAGTATGGAACTGTGGTCCAGACAGTCCGAAACGATTTCGTCTCCCGATGGCAGTTTCAGATGAGCGGTCAGAAGCAGACCATAGTTGAAGCCGTCGTAGTAACGGGAGGCGAATTTCTCCGCTACGCATTTCCCGGCCTTGCAGATTCGTACGAACAGCACCGGGGCGTAATCGTACTTCACGACGCTTTCAGGTGCATAGATGTCTTTGTTCTCCCGCTCCCATGTGGTGTCGGGTCTGCAGACACAGTAACTGTCAAGACTTCTGACGACTATATTCATGCCTGAGTTCTAAAAGAGTTTTCCGCTGAACCGTTCCCTGAGCAGTGCCGCTGCCTCAGCTGTCTGCCCCTCGTCAAGAGGTTTCTTTGATGCAGCCCTTTTTTCATTGTCGAACTGCTCTTTGAGCAGGGCGAACTGACGTTTGGTGTCCAGCATGAAGTCGCCTTTGTCAATCCAGCTGAAATAGGACGGCTCGGTCTGATATACATAACGGGCGGTTTTTCCCTTGTGCTTGCCGAAATTGACTTCAGCCTCTCCCTTGTCATTGCGTATAAGTCTTCCTGCGAAGTCCACATATCTCGTCTTTACGAACGAAGACAATGCATCAAGGTTGTTTTTCAATGCAGGGAAACCTTTTTCAGGGTCGACTTCGGCATACCTGTCCAACTGTGCCTCCACGACGTCCACGGTAGCCAGCACATCGGCTTCTGCCGCATGGGCATTGTCGAAGTCAGAGCCGCAGTAGAATCTGTGGGCTGCCTTCAGGTTCCTCGGTTCGTAGGCGAAATAAATCAACTGGGCGTCAATCATTTTCTTGGCATGGAGGTCGATGCCGATATCCTTTTGCTTCCAGCACCTGGCGCGTTCAATCTCCTCTGCGAGCATGGGCAGGTCGAACTTCTGGGAATTATACCCTCCGAGTTCTGCGTCTTCCAGCCATTCAACTACCTCGTCCACGATTTCCCAGAACTTCGGCTTGTCCTGCAGTTCTTCGTCCGAGATGCCGTGGACTGCTTTGGCACTGGGGTCTATGGCTCTCTGTCTGCCGGAGGCATAATCCCAGGGACACACTCTCCATGTCTTGATTCTCCTTTCTCCGTCAGGATAGACCTTTACGAAGCTGAGTTCTATAATGCTGTCCGTGGGTATATTCAAGCCGGTGCTCTCTATGTCGAAAAAGACCACCGGTTTTTCAAGGTTCATCTTCATAATCTGATTCTTATAAGGCTGGCGTCAGGCAATCATGATAGGCATGATGATACCGCAGAGTTTCTCACGCTCGGCTTCGTTTTCGCCCGGCAGGATGAGTGCCGCCCTCTTGTCATCAAGGAATTTCATCACGATTTCCTCACATGCGAAGTTGTTGAGTATTTCAGAGAGGAAAGTCGATTTGAAACCGATTGTGAGAGGCTGTCCCTCATAACTGCACGCGATTTCTTCCTGTGCCGAAAGGGAGAATCCAAGATCCTGTGCGGAAACTCTGAGCAGCCCCTCGGACATTTCTAATTTCACGTGGTTGGAAGCCCTGTTGGCGCATACGGAGACACGTTTTACGGTATTGAGGAACTGGGTCCTGTCTATTCTCAGCACATTGGAGTTGTTCTGTGGGATGACTTCGCGGTATTTAGGGTATTTCCCGATGATAAGGCGGCAGATGACTTCCGTCTGTCCGCAGAGGAAACGTGCATTGTTGGTGTCGAACACGATTTCAACCTGGGTGTCGTCTTTGGCGATGAGGTTCTTGAGAATGTTCGCCGGCTTCTTGTGGAGGATGAACGAGGTTTTCTGCTCCGATTTGAATTCCCTGGAGGTGTAGCATACGAGTTTGTGCGCATCAGATGCCACGAGGGTGGCTGACTCGGTCTCGATGTCGAAGAAGATACCGTTCATCGCAGGGCGTATCTCGTCGTCTGCAGTGGCGTATATCGTGCTTGAAATGCCTTCGGTAAGGATAGATGCCGGTACGGTGAGCCTGATGGTGTCGTTGCCAGGACCTTTGATTTCAGGATAGTCGTCTGCAGGCCTGTAGGGAAGCGTGGATTTTCCGCTGTTCCATTTACATTCGAAAGAACTTTCTCCGAGGGTCCTGATTTCAATGGGCTGGTCCGGGAGGGCCTTGAGCAGTTCGATGATATGTTGTGCAGGCACTGTCATTCTTCCGGTCTCCACAGTGCTTGTCGTCTCTATTTCGGTCCTCAAAGTGAGTTCCGAGTCGGAAGCGGTGATTCTCAATCCCTTGTCACTCAATTCAAAAAGGAAATCCTCAAGAATCGGGAGGGCTGTCTTAGCCGGAATGGCTTTCGATACGGCAGTTACTGCCTTCAGGAGTTCAAAACTTGATACGGTAAAATTCATATCTGAAAGGTTATTGTGTTTTCAATTCTGTCAACTTACAAAATTATTCAAAATTTTCCAGAAACAGGCATATTATTTGAAAAATATTGTCTGTTTGTCCGTATATTTGACATGAGGAAATTTTAAATGCTATAAATATGAAAAAAGGATTGCTTTATGCGGTGATTGCAGCCGTTTCAGGTGCACTTGCTGCCTTTATCGTGGTCAAGACTGCCGACGCAAAGCAGCCGGCTGAATATGCGCTGCCTTCTGAAAACGGAATGCAGTTCAGGACCGTGGACCTGTCCAATGACAACTGGCCGGACTTCACTTTCGCAGCCGAAACCTGTGTGGATGCAGTGGTTTATGTGAAAGTGCGTGCCACGCAGCAGTCTGTCAGCAATGCGGGACCTCTGTTCCGTTTCTTTTTCGGCTATGAATTAGTGCCTCATTCCCGGGAGGTTCAGGGCAGCGGTTCAGGAGTCATCATCAGGGAGGACGGATATATCGTCACCAATAATCACGTGATTGCCGGGGCGCACACTATTGAGGTGACTCTCAACAACAACCGTACATATCCCGCCCGCCTGGTCGGCACAGATCCGGCGACAGACGTTGCCTTGCTGAAAATCGAGGAAAGCGGACTGCCATACATAACCATGGCGGACTCTGACGCTCTTCGTCTCGGGGAATGGGTGCTCGCGATAGGCAGCCCCTACGATCTGCGTTCGACCATCACTGCCGGAATCGTCAGCGCCAAAGGCCGTTCCATGCCAAAGGACCCGAACAATCCGTCTGAATTCAGAATTGAGTCATTCATACAGACTGACGCTGCCGTTAACCCCGGAAACAGCGGCGGGGCACTGGTGAACAAAGAGGGGAAATTAGTGGGTGTCAACACTGCAATCATATCCCAGACAGGCTCCTATGCGGGATATTCGTTTGCTGTTCCTTCCAATATTGTCAAAAGGATTACCGATGACCTCATGAATTACGGGACTGTCCACAGGGCCATGCTCGGAATATCGATGTTTCCGATTACTGATGAAATTGCAAAAGAATTGAAACTTTCTTCGGTAAAAGGCGTATATATTGCAGATGTGGCAAAAGACAGTGCCGCGGCCGAAGCCGGCCTGAAAGTGGGTGACGTGTTGGTGGAAATAGGAGGAGTCCAGGTCAGTGGAGCCTCTTCGGTTCAGGAACTGATAAACAGCTACCATCCTGGAGACCATGCTTCCGTCAAGGTTATCAGGGATAATGAGACACTGTCCTTTGACATAATACTGAAGTAAAAGTGTTAAGACATAACAGATGAGACAACTGAAAATCACCAAATCCATTACCAACCGCGAGTCTGCGTCTCTGGACAAGTATCTCCAGGAAATCGGTAAGGAAGATCTGATTACGGTAGAGGAGGAAGTCGAGCTCGCCCAGCGTATACGCAAGGGTGATCAGGCTGCATTGGAGAAACTGACCAAGGCTAACCTCCGCTTCGTGGTATCAGTCGCAAAACAGTATCAGAACCAAGGACTTAGCCTTCCGGACCTTATCAACGAGGGTAATCTCGGACTGATCAAGGCCGCCGAGAAATTCGATGAGACAAGAGGCTTTAAATTCATTTCATACGCCGTCTGGTGGATCCGCCAGTCCATTCTTCAGGCTTTGGCCGAGCAGTCCAGAATCGTCAGGCTTCCGCTCAACCAGGTGGGTGCGCTGAACAGAATCAACAAGGCTCTCCAGAAATTCGAGCAGGAAAACGAGCGGCAGCCGTCCAACGAGGAGCTTGCCGAGATGATTGACGTGCCCCGCGACAAGATTGCAGACACGATGAGGGTCTCCGGACGTCATGTCTCGGTGGACGCCCCTTTTGTGGAAGGCGAGGACAACAGCCTGCTTGACGTGTTGGTGAACCAGGACTCTCCGAATGCTGACAGGGGGCTCGTGAACGAATCCCTCAACAAGGAAATCGACCGTGCGCTGTCAACTCTCGCTCCACGAGAGAGGGAGATCATCAAGTCTTTCTTCGGCATAGGCTGTCAGGAAATGACTCTTGAGGAAATAGGGGAGAGATTCGGACTTACAAGGGAAAGGGTACGCCAGATAAAGGAAAAGGCGATACGCAAGCTCAAGAACAATTCCCGCAGCAAACTTCTCAAGAGTTACTTAGGTTAGTCCCTGCCGCGCTTGAAACAAAACCATACCGCTATGATCCAACCAGACAAAATCGTGGCTTCAGCGGCCGCGAAAGCCATACATGAGCTTTGGGCCCTGGAACTCGACGCCGATTCGGTCCAGGTCCAGCTTACCAGAAAAGAATTCGAGGGAGACTACACTGTGGTAGTCTTTCCTTTTGTGAGAGCCTCCCGCCAGTCGCCTGAGGCTACAGGAACTGCCATCGGGGAATGGATGGTGGCGAACGTTCCTGAAGTCAGCGCGTACAACTGCGTGAAGGGTTTCCTGAACCTGTCGCTTTCCAATGCCTACTGGCATGGCGTGCTTGCGGAGATGACAGCTGCAGCCGATTTCGGACAGCTGCCGGCTACCGGCAGGACCGTGATGGTGGAGTTCTCGTCCCCCAACACCAACAAGCCTCTGCACCTCGGTCATATCCGCAACAACCTTCTCGGATGGTCGGTTTCCCGCCTTTTGGAGGCCAACGGACACAGGGTAATCAAGGCCAATCTCGTGAATGACAGGGGAATACATATCTGCAAATCCATGCTTGCCTGGCTCAAGACATTCAACGGGGCTACTCCTGAAACCTACGGCAAGAAAGGTGACCACCTCGTCGGTGACTGCTACGTGAAGTTCAACGACCTCTATAAAGCAGAAGTGGCTGAACTTGTCAAGGGCGGAATGGAGCAGGAAGAGGCCGAGAAAAACGCCCCTATACTGAAAGAGGCTCAGGCAATGCTTGTGAAATGGGAGAACGGCGACCCGGAAGTGAGGGCTTTGTGGCAGAAGATGAATTCCTGGGTATATGCCGGATTCGACAAGACATACGCTGACCTCGGAATATCTTTCGACAGGGTATATCATGAGTCGCAGACCTATCTTCTCGGCAAGGCTTTAGTCGAAAAGGGGTTGAAGGAGGGCATATTCGAGCGCCAGGAGGACGGTTCGGTATGGTGTGACCTCACCGCAGACGGGCTTGACAGGAAACTTCTGCTCAGGGGCGACGGTACGTCCGTATATATGACGCAGGACCTCGGAACTGCTGAAAGCCGTTTCAACGAATACAGCCTCGACGAACTGATTTATGTAGTCGGCAACGAACAGAACTACCATTTCCAGGTTCTCAAACTCATCCTCGGCAAACTCGGGTTCGACTGGGCTGACGACATCTATCATCTTTCATACGGTATGGTGGAACTTCCGGAGGGCAAGATGAAATCCCGTGAGGGAACTGTCGTGGATGCGGATGACCTGATAGAGAAGATGTACAACACTGCAAAGGAGACTTCTCTTGAACTCGGCAAACTCGAAGGCATGTCTGGGCAGGAGCAGGACGAACTTTTCAAAATGCTCTCTCTCGGCGCACTCAAATATTTCATTATCAAGGTGGACCCTAAGAAGACCATGCTTTTCGACCCTAAGGAGAGTATAGACTTCAACGGAAACACCGGCCCGTTCATCCAGTACACCCATGCGCGTATCAAATCCATTCTGCGCAAGGCTGAGGCCCAGGGCATAGATCTCAACGCCGGTTTTGCAGGCTGTGAACTCAGTCCTAAGGAAGTTCGTCTGGTGAAGATTCTCAACGGCTTTCCGGCAAAAATCGCGGAGGCAGGTCAGGCTCATTCACCGGCATTGATTGCGAACTATGCCTACGAACTGGCCAAGGATTTCAACCAGTATTATCATGACACTCCGATTCTGCGCGAGGAAGACGGCGATGTTCTGCTTCTCAGGCTGCATCTTATCGAAATGATTGCAAGGGTGCTCGTAAAGGCTATGGATATCTTAGGCATCAGGTTGCCGGAAAGGATGTAGCACGTCCGCTGCAAGACTTTGTCTATTTGGACTTTACAAATACTATCACCATCAGTGGAAGCGCGATTATGGACATAGTCGCGCTTATTGGCAGATATATGCCGAAGTTGATATACTTCACTGTCAGCCAGGTGATGGACAACAGCCCTACGCCAATTGCAGATGAAATCAGGTAGTGCAGGCGTATGTCGTCCTTAATGCAGAGTATGCGGCTGAGGTTTGGTACGCCGAGGGAGATGAAGCCGATAGGACCGCAGATGCTGACGGAACTGGTGACGAGGAACATGATTGCAAGCAGCTGCAGGGCCTTGTTCAGCGGGCTCAGTTCGATTTCTCCGGCATTGTGGCGGGTCAGTGCTTTTGAGGAGAATATTGCAGAGGCAAGTCCTATGGCGAAGAGTATTAGCGAGAAGGCTATGTCACCGCCTGTCACCCCTTCGAGATTGAAATTGGCAGCGCCCCAAAGATAATACTGT
>CABQAB010000058.1 GCA_902461985.1 uncultured Bacteroidales bacterium
CTCTCAAATCGTTGATGGAAATCTGATTCTTCCCGGCAAGTTTAACTTCAAAACCGTTTCAAATTTAACAAAATTTGCCGACAACGGCAAGAAATCCGTATGTTATAATCTATATGCTACTCCGACGCGCCCGCCCTTTTCAGCGGTATTCGCTCCGCTCATCCATCCCCTGCCCGCCCGATGGTCAGGCATCGCACGGCACTGATTCCACTGATTCCGCCAGTTGAAATTTTGTGCGAAAGAATATTTTGCGTACCTTGCGTCCAATATTGAGTGCCGCAGATCCAAGTAGAGACTGCACAGCGGGTTAGGCTATATCGTGCCTGACTCGCTTTTTTTGTTGAAACGATAATGTTAATTAAAATTTAAATCAGATTGTTATGGCTAAGATTACGGTTCAGGGTACGGAGGTGAGTGTTGCCAATGTAAATGGAGAGGATTATATCTGTTTGACTGATATGTTACAGGCCAAGGATGGAGATTTCTTTATAACTGATTGGCTGCGTAATCGCAATACCCTTGAATATGTTGGAATTTGGGAAAAAGTGTATAACCCGAATTTTAATTATGGCGAATTCGCCATAATTAAAAATAAGTCTGGACTGAATAGTTTTAAAATCAGTGTAAAAGAATTCGTGGGTCGCACAAAGGCAGTGGGCATTCAAGCGCGAGCCGGAAGATATGGCGGAACATACGCACATAAAGATATTGCTTTAGAATTTGCTATGTGGATAAGTCCCGAGTTCAAAATTTATATCGTAAAAGAATTCCAACGTTTAAAAGCAGAGGAAGAGCGGATAATGGGCTGGTCGGCGAAGCGGGAACTGTCGAAAATAAATTATCGGATTCATACGGATGCCATCAAGCACAACCTTATTCCGGCTGAAATTACTGCAGCGCAGGCAAGTGTCATACAAGTAAGCCTCTGGACTTCTGTGCGGGAACAACCGGGGCAGGACCAGGCCTCGACAGCCTACAATATGCACCAATGCAAAAGAGGCTGCGCCGTAATTATTAACGGCACAGCCTCAGCAGTCAATTAAAATCCTTGAAGTTCGTATTCTTTCCATCCTGTCGCCGCCTTATAGGCATCCAAAGCAGCAGCCGGGACAAATATTGCAGGCTGGTCTGTCCTATCAAAAGGCAACCGCGAAGAATAATTGCCTAATTTCGGCGGCACAAGAGAGTTGCAGCGAACTTCCCTAATTGAAGTACCTGTAAATGATGAATCACCAATTGTCGTTACTGACGCAGGCAAAATCAGTTCGGTCAAACCGGTACAAGAAGTAAACGCAGAAGATCCAATCGTTTCCAAAGAAGATGGCAAATCTATATTACCAGCGAAAGTACATCCGTAGAACGCATTTGCCTTTATTTCCACGACACTTTCAGGAATAGTGAAAGCCACAGTCTCTTTCATACTGGTAAAGGCATAAGAACCTATCACTTTTATACCGTCAAGAAGATTAAACCCTGACAAGTTAGATTTTGACAGCACATATTCATAGAATCTATATGGAACTCCATACCCTCCAATATCCATCCTACCGGTACATCCGTTAAATGCCGAACTTGCACTGATTTCGCTTGAAGATGTGTTCCATGTTATATGTGGAGAAGTATTTTTGAATGCATCGTATCCGATAGTGGTTACACTTTCAGGAATAACAACAGTTTCCAACGCCTCACATCCGGAAAAAGCAGAGCTTTCAATTTTCGTAAGATTTGATGGTAATGTCAAGTTCTGCAAACCGGTGCAACCGCTGAAAGCAGATTCTCCTATCGAAGTCAATGATTTTGGCAAAGTAATTTCCCTAAGTCCGGTGCAGTTCTGGAATATGCTGTAAAGCAAGGTCGTCACACCTTCCGAAATAGTCACCGACTCCAAAGCAGTGCAACCGGTGAAACAATCATAAGCAGAAGACAAATCTGACTGTAAGGTCAAATTCTGCAAACTGGTACAACCTTCAAAACATCTACTCCCCATCGAAGTCAATGATTTTGGCAAAGTAACTTCCCTAAGTCCGGTGCAATTCTGGAATATGCGGTAAGGCAATGTCGTCACACCTTCAGAAATGGTCACTGTCTCCAAAGCTGAGCAACCGCTGAGCGCATATTCCCCAATTGATGTCAGGCCTTCATGCAAAACAAAGTTTCGCAAACCGGTACAGCCGCTGAAACAATAATTACCAATTGAAGTCAGACTTGACGGCAAGGTCAAGTTCTGCAAACCGGTACAGCCGCTGAAAGCTGAATTTCCTATCGAAATCAATGATGCCGGCAGCTCTAAGCCGGTAATCCCCTTACAGCCGCTGAAACAACTATTACCAATCGAAATCAATGTAGAAGGCAATACGACATCAACATTAGCATAGTTTTTAAAAGCATTATCACCCAATGAAGTAACCCCTTCTGCGACAATCACAGATTCCACAGTTGAAGGCATCCATTCCATGCCAAAGGATTTGACATTAGAACTGAGAGTCACTTTTTTAATACCAGTACAGCCATAAAATGCCCTATACTCAATTGTCATCAATGAGGATGGCAGTTCCAATGTTGTAAGACCTGTACAACCTTTAAAAGCCTCTCGTCCTATAGACGTCAACGATGTAGGGAACTCCAATGTTGTAAGACCCGTACAAGCAGCAAAAGCACCTTCTCCTATAGATATCAACGACTTAGGAAGTTCCAATTTCATAAGATTGCTACAATCACCAAATGCACGGCTTCCTATAGAAATCAAAGACTCGGGAAGACTAATTTCAGTCAGCCCTTTGCAATGACGAAAAGCATGGGAGCCTATCGATGTCAACGAAACTGGAAGTTCCAAATTCTTGATTTTTTCACATTGCTCAAAAGCACGGTCACCAATTGAAATCAAGGTCGAAGGGAATATTACTTTTTCAAGATACCTACATAACTTAAAGAAATTATCACCTATCGTCTGACATCCTTCTTCAAAAGTAACTTTTTTAATTGTGGAATCTTCAAATGCCCCGTTCCCAATTGTGAGACCGGCTGGACAAACGAACTCCTGTATCCAACTACCAGCAAATGCTCCGTCACCTATTTTCTTTACTGACTGCGGGAGGACAACGGTAGTACTTCTACAACCGCTGAAAAAGTTATCACCGATTTCCTCCAGTGCAGAACCTTCAGACTCTAACGCAATATAGATATTTGACACAGAAGTCAATGTCGGGCTACGACCGACCAACTTCTTAACATTCTTTCCAACAACAATTTTACTTATAGACGGGCAAGCAGTGTAAGAGCCATAATAAGACATAAATAATCCACCACCACATTCCAAGGTTTCTGCACCATTCAGTACAAATGGAGCCAAATCCAAACAGTTATAGAAGACATTCGCACCAATGTATTCCAAGGTGTTGGGAAGAGTAATTTCATAAAGACTCTCACAACTTGAAAATGCTCCGGCTTCAATTCGTTTAACACCTTCCGGAACATTTATACTCTCCAACGCAGATCCCGAGAAACAAAATTGCCCCAAGGTTATAACAGAAGAAGGGATTTCAAACTCTGTCAGTGCCGAACATCCCTCAAACAGGTTATTGGGAATTATTTGTATATCTTTAGGAAGAGTCACTTCCGAAAGACATTTACAATTCTTAAACGCTGCTTCGGACAGTTTCTTCATGCCGGAAGGCAGGGCAATGGTAGTAATCATACTGCCTGCCGCTATGCCGAATTCCTCACATTTGGAATTCTCTTCAAATACAATACTGTATATTTCGCTGCCATCCAAAGGTCCATAGTCTTTAATAGCACTTACAATTGAAACGACTTCCGCAGGGATGACAAGTTCACTGACTTTTGTTTTGTTAAGAATACCATTATCTAAAGTAATCCTGTCACCTCCGCTTAAAGTGAACTCTTTCAGATTTTCACAACAATTGAACGCATATGAACCGATAAATTTTATGGTTTTAGGTATGACAATTGACTCCAATGAGTTACATTCCTGAAATGCTCTACTTCCAATCCTCTCTACCTTGTTCAGATCCACATTTTTCAGTCCATTGCATTTCTGGAAAAGTTCTTCCGGCAGCTCTTTCATCGCATCAGGAATGCGAACTGACGTAAGACCGGATTCGGAAAATGCGCCTACACCTACAGATGAAAAATTGCCGAGATCTATCTCAGTCATGGAAGTACAGCCCTTGAATGCATAATCTCCGATTTTTGCAATATCAGAAGCCGTCCTGATTTCCTTTAGATTCGGACATCCGCTGAACATTTCATAGCCAAACTCCTTGAAGCTTGAAGGCAATGATACGCTTTCAAGTGACGTGCAGCCTGAAAACATCCGTGAAGAACTTACATATTTCACTGTTTCAGGTATAACTATAGAAACAAGTCCGTTTGTTCCACAGAAAGCATAGTCTCCAATCGTCTCCACACTTGCAGGTATCTCCAATTTGCGAAGTGACTGGCAGTGGCTGAATATTCCGGCATAGTCATAATAAGAAGTGCCTCCCATACCTCCGGCAGAATAGACATCTCCCTGAATTGTAGTCATTTTACTGCCTTCCTCAAAAGTGACGGATTCAAGGTTTTCGCAGTTATAGAATGCTCCTCCGTGCAACCTTTTCAGAGATGCCGGCAAGGTTACTGATTTCAAGCTCGAACAGCCTGAGAATGCGCCTTGAATATAAACCCCACCCAAAGCACCGGAACTACTACCGCCTTCTATATTTGTCAATTGTGAGTTTTCTCCAAAAACTATATTCTCCAATGACCGACAATCTCTGAATGCATTTTTTCCCAATGTCTTGAGCGTTGGTGGAAGATATACTGTTTTCAATTGGCCGAAATATGAATATTCTCCTGAGGTTATAACTTGAGCTCCACGATTGTTGCCAAAAGTATTTATTACTCCTCCCTGAACTGTCAATTCTGAAAGATCAAGCGTTTCAGTCAGGAATGTACCTTTTTCAAAAAAAGCAAGGTCCGTACTGCTGACAGTACCTGTCAACTTCAATGAACGGATATTGATCAGTGTCTCTTTATCTATCAGCTGACTAAGTGTCCCAGGAGTTTCCACATGGATTACCCGGGTGTCACCGTTAGGAGCCTGGGTGATGGTCACAATGGCTTCAAGAGAGTTTTTGGTATCATAGATTTTCACTTTCCCGACCCTTTCGACATAAGTCTCGTTCTTAGTGAAAGCCATCTTGACAGAAGATATTTCAAGCGACTTGGACACCGGAGCAAAAGACAACCATTCAGAACCTTCTACAACTTCTGACACATAATCAATGCTGCTTTCCACTTCTATAGCAAGTTCACCTGCCATATACGGTACATTGTACTCAGTCTGTCCCACATTCAACGCTCCTTTAGGGTCCTGGGTGACAGTCACAGTCTCCCTGCAGCTTCCATCTTCACTCTCTATGACAAGCTGGGTCCTTCGAAGTGAATAATCTTCATTCGGGCTGACATTGAATGTAAAAGAATCAAAATGTATTCCCTTTGTCTCAGGGGCAAGTACCAGCCATGATTCCGCCTCCGGATCCGTATATACACAACGGCATGTGAGATTTGTGTCGAAACCGATTCTAAGCACACCGCCCTGTGCCGGCACATTATATTCCTTAGTATTGACTTCCAGTGCTTTTTTCGGTCCCTGAACGACTCTGATGTACTTTTCAGTATCGTTGTTGTATATATAGATTTCCCCGCTTCTTCCATCATAGTCTTCATGTGGCAGGACTTTGAACCTGAAACTATAGTCCGTCAGACCTTTTGTCATCGGGACAGGCTCAATCCAACTCTGACAATAGTTCGCGACACGCGTCTTGAAATCAACATTTGCCTGTATTTCTATGGTAATTTCCCCTCCTTCATTGCCGATTTCGTACTCGTCACGTGCAATGATGATGGCATCCTTCTGTGTCTGCCAGATTGTCGCCTTTTCCTCAACAGTTCCACTCCTGTCACGGAAAGTTATTTCTGCATAACGGTCATCATAAGTTTCATTTTGAGCGATACGGAATGTCCTTGTGCCGGTGGCAAGACCTTTTGTCTGCATTATCTCACTGACCCAGTCGACCTCAGGCATTATCATTTCGTAATCAAAGTTGCTTGAGACTTCAATCTGTACTACACCTCCCTTAGCAGATACCGTATGGTCCTTTTTGTCCAGGATAATTCTGTTCCCTCCGGACTGATAGACATCTATAGTCTCGGAAAGATTGCCGTCTGACAAGACAATCCTGCCGTGCCTCATCCCGGTATCAAAGCTTTCAGCAATGTCAAACACAAGCACTGATGACGACAGGGACTTGGTTGCCAGTCCATTTTTTATCCATGAACGGCAGTCATTCTGTATCTCCGCTGTGTAGTCAACATTGGACTGAACCTCGATTTCCACTTTTCCGCCGCCTTTAGGGACTTCAAATCTTGATGCCGATACAGTTAGGGCATCAAGTTGTTTCTGGAACACATACACAGCATCTTCGCAGCCGCTTGACTTGTCCCTAAGGATGATTCTTGCGACACGGTCGTCATAAGTCTCGTTCGGAAGCACCGTAAATGTCAGGTATCCCGTTTCAAGATAAGCTTTGGTCTGGTCTGACTGTATCACCCAGTCATTTTCAAAATCATCGTCCTCGACAATAACCTCGAAGTCGACATTGTGCTGGACCTCTATTTCTATTGTCCCTCCATCGGACGAGAAACGGAAGTCCGTCTTGTTCAAAATCAGCCAGCTGTCATTCTTGTCAATGACACCGTTGCCATTGATATCCAGATAATCTTCAAATGGAGGAATGACATAGTCTCCAATGCCGAGAGAAGTGTATCTCTCCTCAAGATTGCGTCTGACAGAAACGGCATCGACCTTCATGCCGTTTGTCTGTATCTGTTCCCTGATGCTTTCATTTTCAACCATACCGGATTCCGCAATTTCAGACGCAATTTTTGAAATCAGCTCCGACAATACGCCCTCCGAGCGACCGACCTGCAGAGTTGCAGAAATGGCAAGCAGAATAGCATTTGATTCACCGTCTCTGGTAATGTCCATCTTGTCAAAGACATAGGAAACATTCCGATTGTCTGGTATATGAAACAAGTCGAACAATTCCAGTTCAGCCTGTCTTCTCGCTTCGTGCATGGAATTATCTCCACTCAGCACAAGTGTCCGGATACGTTCCGTTTCAAGTGTTGTAAGAAGGTTTACATTTGCTTTTCCCTCCTCTGTCAAGTCAGACAAGGAGCGCAATGTAATAGGAGAAGTGGAAATCTGGCCTGTAATTTCGTTGAAATAATAGCCGGAAGCGATAATTTCGACATAACGGCTTTCAATCTGATTGTTGATGTGAAAACTTCCTGCATCATCAACAGTCTGGGTGTGATAGTTTTTTCCTGTAGGGTTCAGGTTTTCATCAAGTGCCTGAATGGTGATGGACGTACCTTGGGTGAACGGTCCTTTCTGGATTTTACCGTTTACTGAGTATACCCCCCCCAGCACCAGTTTCCTGATTGTGCGTCTCATCCTTGATGCAGCCAACAGCAGCAATCATCACAAACGCGCAAAGCAAATGTCCGATGTGTCTCATAATTCTATAATGTATTGATTAACTTGCAGAACAATCGGCCCCAAAGATAGAAATATTTTTATGATTCTTTTATAAGTAGAATAATTTTTCCTTGTAATGTGCATAAATCGGCACAGGCGAGGACTCAGAAATTGGCGTAGACGGGGAGGGCAGAGACGGTGGAGGAGAAGAGGAGAGCGTTGGTCTGGAGGACTATGAGGACAGCCAGGAAGAGAAGCACGAACTGGGCCGGGAGGCCGCCGCGGGAGAGGAGGCGGTCGAAGGCTGCGGGGGTCTTGTCCGGGAGGATATGGGTGATGACTGCGGCAATGAGGGCGGAGAGGGCGACGGAGACGGCTGCGAAAGTGCCTGGAAGCAGTTCCGCGGCGGGTTGTGCGGCGGAGAGTTCTGCGACAGACGAAAAGCCGGCGGCTGTCCATGTGTGGAAGATGCTGTGAAGCATGGAAATGAAAGTGGTCCAGTCGGGACTGCGGAACATGAGCCAGCCGAAAGCGACGGCATTGAAAGTAAAGAACACACCGGCAGCCTTCTGAATGGATGACATTCCCTCGCCCGTCTTGGCGAACCAGCCTGCCGATTTGCCTGACCTGCCTGAACCCAGGGAGATGATGAACTTATGAGCGCAGAGAAGAGACCCGTGCCATGCCCCCCAAAGCAGGAACATAGGGCCGCAGCCGTGCCAGAGTCCGCCGAGAATCATGGTAATCATGAGGTTGGCATAGGTTCGGGCCTTGCCCTTGCGATTGCCGCCGAGACTTATGTAGAGGTATTCCCTGAGCCAGGACGAGAGGCTTATGTGCCAGCGTCTCCAGAATTCGGTGATGGTCGCGCTGTGGTATGGAAGATTGAAGTTTTCGGGAAGTCGTATGCCGAGGAAAAGCGAGATGCCGCAGGCGAGATCCGTATAGCCGGAAAAATCGCAATAGAGCTGGAAAGTATAGGCATACACCGCGAGCAGTGCCGCAGGACCGGACGCCGCCGTGGAATCAGCAAAGACAGGGTCCACAAGAAAATGCCCCAGGACCCTTGAAATCACGCAGAATTTCAGCAGACCGGAAGATATGAGGCGTATCGCCTCCGCCCGGTCCACGGACGTAAGTCTCTGAGGTTCCTGACGCATCCTGGCAATGAAATCCGAATTTTTCACCAAAGGCCCGAGAAACATCTTGGGAAAATAGGCAAGCAGGAAGAGTACGTCGGTAAAGGACTTCAAGACCTCCACTTTGCCCCTTTTGCAATCCACCACATAGGCTATGGACTGGAAACAGAAAAACGAGATGCCGGCCGGTATGGCGAGCGACGCAAGAGAAACCGCGAAATTCCCCTCAAAAAGGCCGGAGAACAGTCCTGCGGCCTTGAATACTGCGAGCATAAGTACATTCACGGCCACCGCCATCCCCACCCAGAATGACGGATGACTCCTTCTGACCGCCAGCCCCGCAGCCCAGGTAATAAATGCAAGAGCAGGCAGAAGCAGGACATAAGGACCGCTGAGCTTATAATAAAGATAGAGGGAGGCTATGATGACCACAGCCTTTTTCAGCCTGTAATTCTTCGCCGACAAAGCATAGACGATGAAAAACAGAGGCAGGAAAGTGAGCATGAAGACGCTCGGAAGCTGCAATGGAGACGCCGGATCGTATTTCAGACTATCCAGCACCACACTGAGGAAATCAGGGTCTATGACCGGCCATTCAATTCCATGAATGAAAGAATCTATGAATCCGCTTGTCTGCATCACTGAACCTGCATTATTGAACCTGCATTATTGAGAAATTGCAGCCAGACTGTCGTGGGCATGCTGGAGTTCGGCCTTAGTACGCGGTATGGAATCCACAGCTTCCAAAGGCTCCATGACAGGGCGTCCTGCCTCAAGGACCAAAGCAGACATGAACGGGAGCATCCTTGTGGCAAGGACCGCACCTCCTGCATAGGTGAAATGTGTCTGGTCAGATGCCACCCAGCCCCTCTCGGCAAATACCA
>CABQAB010000059.1 GCA_902461985.1 uncultured Bacteroidales bacterium
CCTTGTCAAGACTGATGTCACCACGCGAGCTTCTGGTCGCAGAAACTCACCCTGCCTGTCGACGACGCGTTTTGGGGACGTCACCATCCGGGAGAACGCTGGGGCTGCAAGCGCACCTGCGAACATACGGACGAACCGGTGACCGATCTCGGAGGCACTGTCGCCGACTACAGGGACACCGCCAGCAAGGGCCTGCACGGCAATCCGGCCGAGACCGGCCAGCTCTTCAGCGACGATCACCCGTACTACACCCAGGCTTGCTCCGGAGCCGACAGGGCAGTTGAATCACTCCTCAAGGAGAAAGAACTAACGAGAGAGATTGACCATGTAAAAGAAAATATAAGGGAGATAGCCAAAAGTATAGGGATAGAAGTGCCCACCAATGAAATGAGCTTCGAGGAAGCGAATGAAATGCGTGGAAATCCTCACTACAAGGAAGATGAACGATACCGCGACAACTGCCAGTCATCTGTTGTAGCCAATGAACTGCATCGCAGAGGATTCAATGTGGAGGCATACGGTAATTCAAAAATCAAGAACACTACGCCTTTCGCCCTGTCCTACAAGACAGAGGCAGCTTGGCAGGATGCAGACGGAAACATCCCGACATCGAAAGTTGTCAGCTTTATTAAAGGTCAGCATAGAACGGTCGACAGAAGAGGCTATGTCCGCGTAGTGCCCGAACGTTATACGAACGCTGAAATCGCGCGGAATATCGATAATGCTATGGCAGAAGAGGGACGATACCATATCTCTTGGGAATGGAAAGTGAAAAATAACGGCAAACGGATAGGCCACATCATTACGGCTGAACGCCTTAATGATGGAAAACTCCGTTTTTATGACCCGCAAAGCGGTGAAATCGTCAAACTGAATATAAGCAAAGTTAAGGATTCCGTCAAAATTCTCCGCGTTGACAACTTGCGGGTTAATCCAGACATAATCCGAGGAGTGGTGAAAAGGGCAGGAACTGCTGGCGATGCCCCTGTGATGTATACCACTCAAAAAACTTTCTGGAAGAGGAACGGAGTCAAGAATTATGTGGTCGGGAATGAGTTAAAGCATATCAGCCTTGCCCCTGAGCAGAAAGAACACAGAAAAGAGTTGCAGAGGGTGGCCATTGCTAAATTCAAGGGCACTGAAGTCGAGAATAAATTCAGAATCAAAATTACCGCTTCAGGGATAAAAGAATTCTTGAATCAGCCTCACGAACAATACTTCGAGAAAAACGAACTTGTCAAGGACTTGCCGGACTTGATACGAAATGCGGGCTATTTAAAAACCATTCCATATCACAAGGACAATAAATATATCAAAGCAGCTCATATCTACGAGGTGAAAATAAAGGGGCGAAATAGTTACTTGATTGTCAGAGAAAATATGGACGGGGAATCAATGTTTCATAGTATTTCAGACAGCCTTATAATATAACAAGACCGCTAATTGGGCGGCTTTCGGAACTACAATCCGATGAGCATCAATTAACGGTCTGTATGTCTGACATTTATGATAACCATATCTGTCACATCACCGCAAATGTAAAACAAATATTTTATATATCAAAATTATGACAATCAATAGTCTGTGAGAACTGATGGATTTAGCAGCATAAGGAAAAGAATCAACGAGATGACAACAATTTATAGTCAACTGAAAATGCGATCCGTGGACGGCGAGATGTATATGACGGATGTCGCGGATCAGCAGCTGTTCCTCTTTATCCAGTCTATCCCGTCTCCGAAAGCCGAGCCGTTCAAAGCGTGGATGGCACAGGTCGCGAGCGAGAGGATAGATGAAATGCAGGACCCTGAACTGGCCATAGACAGGGCAGTTGACTATCACCGCAGGAAAGGTTACAGCGAGAAATGGATTGAACAGCGTATGCAGGGTAAGGCGACGCGAAAAGCCATTACTGATGAGTGGGAACGTTGCCGCATTGACCGAATCCAGGGGAATTTAACAGAACCGATAACACAAAAAGCGAGACTCGGAAGAGCCCCGCTTTAAATGTTTTCACAACGGAATAATCCTTATTGTGAATTGCTTCAAACTTGCGGCAAATATATTCAAAATTTTTCTCAGTTACAATAATTCTTCGTATCATTGTACTTCACATTTCACTTTTCCAGCCTCGGCATGGTGAAACTGCGTTTTCCTCTGCTCTCGGCCTGTCGAAAAGGTTATTGAATTAAACGCACTAAAATAAACCGAATCTTTATTAACCGGAAGAATATCATCAAATGAAAAGAATACTCGGACTTGACCTCGGAACCAACAGCATCGGCTGGGCGGTGGTGAATGAAGCAGAAAACAATGAAGAGAAATCTTCCATAGTCAAATTGGGCGTTCGTGTAAACCCATTGACTGTAGATGAAAAGAGTAATTTTGAGAAGGGGAAAAGTATAACTACCAATGCGGACCGTACTCTGAAAAGAAGTATGAGGCGCAACTTGCAAAGATACAAGTTGCGCAGGAATGCCCTGCTTGACCTTCTAAGAGAGCAAGGCTGGATTACGGAGCAGACCATTTTGGCGGAGCAAGGTAATTTTACGACATTCCAGACATTGAGGCTGAGGGCAAAAGCTGTTACAGAAGAAATCTCACTGGAGGAATTTGCGCGTGTCCTGTTGTCCATCAACAGGAAAAGAGGCTACAGAAGTTCACGTAAAGTGCAGGGAGATGAGGACGGGCAGCTGATTGACGGAATGGACATCGCAAAAGAACTTTATGAGAGTGACCGGACTCCTGGCGAGTATGTCTTTGAACATTTGTCATCTGACATAAATTACAGCATACCTGATTTCTACCGTTCTGACCTGCAGAATGAGTTTGACCGGATATGGACTGCACAGAAGGCTTTTTATCCAGATATTCTTACAGATGCTCTGAAAGATAATCTGCGGAACAAAAACGAAAAGCAGACTTGGGCTATATGTCAGGAACCATTCGGTATAGAAGGGATTAAAAGAGCGGCAAAAGGCAAGGAACTGGTCAGAGAAAATTATGAATGGAGGGCAAAGGCTTCACATGAGCGCGTGAATTTAGAGCAACTTGCTGTTGTGCTGCAGAAGATCAATGCACAGATCAGGAATTCATCGGGATATCTTGGGGACATAAGTGACAGGAGCAAGGAACTGTATTTCAATGGTCAGACTGTCGGGCAGTACCAGATGGCACAGCTGGAGAAGAATCCTAACTACAGCCTAAAGAACCAGGTGTTCTATAGGCAGGACTATATGGATGAATTTGAAAAGATATGGGAATGTCAGGCAAAATTTCATCCTGAAATGACGGACGAGTTGAAAAAACACTTGCGTGATATCGTAATTTTCTATCAGCGTCCTCTTAAAAGCCAGAAAGGGCTTGTCGGCGTCTGTGAACTGGAGGGCAGACAGGTTGAAATCGAAGTGGACGGGAAGAAAAAGACAAGGTTCATAGGTCCTAAGGTCTGCCCGAAATCATCTCCATTGTTTCAGGAGTTCAAGATATGGCAGATATTGAACAATGTCACTGTAGACGGGAGATACCTTACACAGGAGGAAAAGGAAAAACTTTTTGACAGGCTGTGCACCTGCGAAAAGCTTTCAAAATCAGAAATGCTGAAATACATAAGTTCAGAGCCAGAACCGGTGCGTCAGCCGGATTCGCTGTTTTCTGATGACGAATATGATACAGATGCCATAGCGCGTAATATTGGCAAGAAGAAGGTGGCCAGGCTTAATTATAAGGAACTGGAAGGTAACAGTACAATGGCGGTACTGTTCGGAAAATATTCGGAAATAATCGAACTCACGGGACACGAGAAGTATGATTTCAGCAAGAAACCATATTCGGAGTCTGTCAGAATCATTGCGGATATCTTCAGCGGGTTGGGATATAGAACTGATTTTCTGTATTTTGATTCCTCTCTGGATGGCAAGGCATTCGAGGAACAGGCTTCATTCCGCCTGTGGCACCTGCTGTATTCATACGAGGGCGACAAGTCTGTTTCCGGCAACGAGAAGCTGATTTCCAGAATATCCGCAATAACAGGCTTTGAACCGAAATATGCAAAGGTATTGGCATCTGTGTCATTCGCTCCGGATTACGGGAGTCTGAGCAGTCGGGCGATGAAGAAAATCCTGCCTTATATGAAAGAAGGGAACACATATAGCCTTGCATGTGAATATGCCGGGTATCGACATTCACGACGCTCTCTGACTAAAGAGGAACTTGAAAATAAGGAATATAAGGACAGACTGGAGCCTCTTCCGAAGAACAGCCTGCGGAATCCGGTTGTAGAAAAGATTCTCAATCAGATGGTTAATGTGGTCAATGGAGTCATTGATGAGTATGGCAAGCCGGATGAAATAAGGATTGAACTTGCACGAGAACTGAAGAAAAGTGCAAAGGAAAGGGAAGAGATGACAGCTGCCATTGCGAAATCTACAAATGAAAATTCGGAGATACAGAAGAAACTTGAGAGTGAATTCGGTATTGAACATCCGAGCCATAATGATGTCGTCAGATATAAATTGTATCAGGAACTTAGTGAAAACGGCTACAAGACATTATATACCAATACATATATCCCTCTTGAGAAACTTTTTTCGAAAGAATTTGACATCGAGCATATAATTCCTCAGGCAAGGAGGTTTGATGATTCATTGGCAAACAAGACTTTAGAGGCTCGTCAGGCGAATATCGAAAAGGGAAGTTCCACGGCGTTTGATTATGTTAAAGACAAGTATGGAGAGGCTGGGGCTGAAGACTACCGTTCGCGTGTAGATAACCTCCTGGAAAAAGGCAAGATAAGCAGAACTAAATGGAGGAATCTGCTTATGACAGAGTCTGAAATACCTGACGGATTCATAGACAGGGACTTGCGGGATTCCCAGTATATTGCAAAGAAAGCCCGTGAAATTCTGGAGAGTATCGTCCGAGATGTAGTTCCTACAACAGGTTCCATTACAGACAGGCTGCGTGAAGACTGGCAGCTTGTGGATGTGATGAAGGAGCTGAACTGGAAAAAGTATGACAGCCTTGGAATGACGGAGGCTTACCAGGACAAGGATGGAAGGACTATAAGGAAAATCAAGGACTGGACAAAGCGTAACGACCACAGGCATCATGCGATGGATGCGTTGACTATTGCCTTTACGAAACATGCATATATCCAGTATCTGAATAACCTGAACGCGCGTATTGACAAGAGTGCAGATGAGGCACCGCTCATTGATTTGAGTGATTATGCCTTGAAGGATATTCCAAAATCTGAAATGACAGGAGTTGTGCGTGCCATTGAGAGGAACTGTCTTTATAGGGACAACAAAGGTAAACTGCGATTCTGTCCGCCTGCTCCTCTCGATGAATTCAGGGCAGAAGCCAAACGTCAACTTGAAAATACCCTTGTGTCAATCAAGGCAAAGAATAAGGTTGTTACAAGAAATCTGAACAAGACTAAGAAGAATGGTGGTTTCAACACTAAGGTCCAGCTGACTCCACGAGGGCAGTTGCACAACGAGACTGTATATGGAAGTATCAGACAGTATGTGACAAAAGAGGAGAAAGTCGGTGCAGCATTTACTCAAGAGAAGATTGCGACAGTAGCCAATGCGGCTTATCGCGAAGTTTTGATGGCAAGATTGGCCGAATTCGGGAATGACCCCAAAAAGGCATTCACAGGAAAGAACAGCCTTGAAAAGAATCCATTGTATGTTGATGAACTCCATACAACTTCTGTCCCTGTAAAGGTCAGGACTGTTTCTATGGAAACTGTATATACTATCAGAAAAGAAATCAGTTTTGATAACTTTGGGAAATCTGGAAACAAAAAATTAGATAAAGATGGGGTTATTGAAAAGTTGAATTCGGTAATAGACAGGGGAATCCGAAGGATACTTATTGAGCGATTTGAAGAATCAGAATTTGACGCACAAAAAGCATTTAGCAATCTTGATGAGAATCCTATATGGCTGAACAAAGAGAAAGGTATTTCCGTAAAACGGGTCACGATCCGTGGTGTGAACAATGTTGAGTCGCTTCATGACAAACACGACAGTCAAGGTAACATTATTCTCGACGGCGACAGAAAGAAAATTCCTTCAGATTTTGTAAGTACGGGCAACAATCACCATGTCGCGATTTTTAGGGATTCCGATGGCAATCTTCAGGAACAGGTGGTGTCGTTCTACGAGGCGGTGGCACGTGTGAGTCTCGGAATACCGGTAATCGACAGGGAATATAGAAAAGATGAGGGCTGGGAATTTCTGTTCACGATGAAGCAGAACGAGTATTTCGTATTCCCTAATCAGGAAACTGGGTTCGATCCGAATGAAATCGATTTGATGAATCCGGACAATTACGCCATTATTAGTCCAAATCTGTTCAGGGTGCAGACGATGTCAAAAGTAATGTATGGTAATAGTGTTGTTAGAGATTATAAGTTTAGACATCATCTGGAAACAAATGTTAATGATGTGAAAGAATTAAAAGGCATTACATATAAGCAGTTTAAGACGTTAGCGTTTGCTAATGAAATAGTCAAAGTCCGTATCAACCACCTCGGGCAGATTGTCCATGTAGGAGAGTATTAGAATTAAAGTGCAGTGGATATGAACAGCATCAAACTTTTTCAGGACAGGAAAATCCGTTCCGTATGGAACGATGAGGAGGAGCAGTGGTATTTCTCTGTTGTCGATGTCGTTGAGGCGCTGACAGATAGCGTAAATCCTACAGATTATCTGAAAAAATTGCGTAAAAGAGACAAGGAACTTGGAAGCTACCTGGGGACAATTTGTCCCCAGGTAGCAATGCAGACATCAACGGGAAAGAGTAGATTGACTCTTGCTGCAAATGTTAAGGAACTTTTCCGTATAGTGCAGTCGATACCGTCACCAAAAGCTGAGCCGTTCTCTATCAATTAAAACAATCTTATGATTAAGCGCACATTATATTTTGGAAATCCTGCATATCTGTCTCTTCGTCTTCAGCAGATGGTGATTTCATCGCCTAAGGACGCGGAATTAGAGAAGGAAGATACCAGGACCATTCCGATAGAGGACATAGGCATAGTAATACTCGACCACAGGCAGATAACCATAACGCAAGGGCTTATGGAAATGCTGATTGATAATAACTGTGCGATAATTACTTGTGGGAGCAGCCATCTTCCCGTTGGACTGATGCTTCCGTTGTATGGCAATACTGTGCAGAACGAACGCTTCAGGAATCAGATTGATGCTTCCCTGCCGTTGAAGAAACAGTTATGGCAGCATACCGTGCAGAGCAAGATTGCGAATCAGGCGGCGGTGCTGGAATATGTCACGGGACAGGTTCACAATAATATGCTTGTATGGGCGGACAGTGTCAGGAGCGGTGATACGGAAAATATGGAGGCGAGGGCTGCGGCTTATTATTGGAAGAACATATTTCCGGCTTCTCCTCATTTTGTCCGCGGCCGCGATGAGGATGATCCGAACAATCTTCTTAATTACGGCTATGCAATATTGAGAGCAATTGTGGCAAGGGCATTGGTAGCAAGCGGACTGCTTCCGACTCTTGGTATACATCATCATAACAGATATAACGCCTATTGTCTTGCCGATGATATTATGGAACCATACCGCCCGTATGTGGACAGGATTGTATATGATATCGTCTCGGAAGGAGGGCCTGTTGAATTGACGAAGGAGGTAAAGGCAAAACTGCTGTCTATACCGACAACTGAGGTGCAGATAAACGGAAAACGCAGTCCGCTGATGGTCGCGGTGTCTCAGACCACGGCATCGCTTGCGAAATGTTTCAATGGAGAATCAAGGAAATTGGTCTATCCGGAAATGACATAGTTAAGTAAGGTACAATATGAACGACAGGTTCAGTGAATATAGAATTATGTGGGTGCTCGTTTTCTTTGACCTTCCTACGGACACAAAGAAAGAGAGGAAGGCGGCAACTGAATTCAGGAAGCAGCTGCTTCTGGACGGATTCATTATGTTCCAGTTTTCTATCTACATGCGTCACTGTCCGAGTGTCGAGAATGCAAATGTGCACATAAAGCGCGTGAAGGCTAATCTGCCTCCTCTCGGACAGGTAGGAATCCTGTCGGTTACAGACAAACAGTTTGGTGCGATGGAATTATTTTCGGCGAAAAAGATGCAGGAGCCTCCTACGGAGTATATGCAGTTGGAATTGTTTTGACTTTTCGTGGTTGAGGTCCGGATTGTAAATCGTGTCCAATAAACAAAAAATGCGGCAGATTCGCCGCATTTTTTGTTTTCTGACAACTCGGTGTAACTTGTTGTGTGATAACTCTTTGCCCGTATTCTGCTGTTGTCAGTGGGTCAAAGATAATAAGTTTGAAAGCAATTCACAACTCATTCGCTCGCAAAGCTACATCTTATACGCTGTTGTCAGTGGGTCAAAGATAATAAGTTTGAAAGCAATTCACAACAAAAATTTCTGCTCTCAGAACTCGAAGACGCTGTTGTCAGTGGGTCAAAGATAATAAGTTTGAAAGCAATTCACAACCTGCTACTACTACCATTACGATTACCACGAGCTGTTGTCAGTGGGTCAAAGATAATAAGTTTGAAAGCAATTCACAACACCCCTGATAACAATGGTCAGCTTGTACAAGCTGTTGTCAGTGGGTCAAAGATAATAAGTTCCTTATATATCATTTTCAGTAGTATAGCAACTACTTTCAATCAACTCTTTTACCTCCTCAATGAATGCTTCAGCCTTTGGATAAAGTTCATCAAACATTTCCTGGTCACAATAGACAAAGTCATCATAGTCACTGCTATGCCTTTTCTCAAAAAGGGTAGAAAAAGTTCTATTGGCTTCAGATGATAATTTACCTTTTGAAGTAAAGTGCAGGCCAAGCATAGACCTTACTCCATGGTGAGTCTGGGCCGGAATGTCATGCTCTAAAAGCAGTGCAACAACTGCATAATAGCAAGCATAGTAAAGCCTGTTTATGGCAGCATTATAGTACCCGCCTTTAACCATATACAGGGCTTCTTCCATAGAATTTACAGCCC
This sequence comes from uncultured Bacteroidales bacterium, assembly GCA_902461985.1. Taxonomy (GTDB): domain Bacteria; phylum Bacteroidota; class Bacteroidia; order Bacteroidales; family UBA932; genus Cryptobacteroides. The sequence goes on from CABQAB010000059.1 coordinate 9,024, forward strand.
TCTCTAATCTATACTGAACAAGAGCCTTCTTGCTCTCTGCATTCAATGTGTCCTTCATAATACAATCCCTTCACTCATTACATTAACATAAAATGGGGTCTTGAAAGGTCTGTTTTCCCACAGTTTCTTCAATGTCACCATTGGACTGATTATGACCCCGGTCTTCACTTCAAGGTCATAAAGTGGACTTGTTACCACCTGCTCATCCTTTATGGTCAGTTTGTCCCCATCCAAAAGAATCAGCAAATCAATGTCACTGTCCTCCCTTGCATCACCCCTTGCCTCAGACCCATAAAGGATAATCTTTGCAGTAGGAGCAGCCTTATGCACTATCTCTCTTATCTGATTAACTATATGCTCTCTTTTCACGTCAATAATAATTAATGATGCTAATATAGTCATTTTAACTTAAAACAATGCCTTATGTCAATATTCCTGTCCTGATGACATCTGCATACAAAGGGCCCGGCTGGTATA
>CABQAB010000060.1 GCA_902461985.1 uncultured Bacteroidales bacterium
TGCGCCTTATACCTATATCCATAAGGAACCACATGGCTTCGAGGTCGTGTCCCGGATTTACTTTGCGGCCCTCGAAACAGTCTATCATGCTTCCGTCGGGGGCGAGATTTTCGAGTATGACTCCGAGTTCGGGTTTATAGAACACATCCACAATCTCGTGCACGCTCTCGTCTATGGTTTTTTCAATGAGGGCGGAATCCCTGATGATGTCCTCGACCTCCAATGCCATATTGCATATAATCATAGGCAGGGCGAAGTCCTTCATAGGCCTTGTTCCGGGATATGCCTTGAGCCATTTGCCTTTCGGATTGCTTCTGCGTTCGAGTATGCGCCTGAAAGTCTTGACTGCTATTTCGGCATATTCCGCATTGCCTGTGGCTTTTGCCAACTGGGCGAACGCCATGCAGGCGAAGGTGTTAGAGAAGATGTTGTAGGGCTGCACGAGCGGCTTTCCCTCCCGGGTGAGCGAGAAATAGAAGTCATAATTGCCGTCGTGGCCATATTTTTTCAGGAATTCCGCGCCCTGCCGGGCTGCCTCAAGCCATTCGGGGCGTTTTTCGAAATTGTTGTAGAGCATGGCGAACATCCACACTTCCCGCCCCTGAAGCCATACGAATTTGTCGGTATCGAAAACGGTTCCGTCGCGGTTGAGGCAGGAAAAATAGCCTCCGTACTCCTTGTCCTGCGATTTTTCTATCCAGAACGGAAGCACAGAATCTGTAAGTTCAGACCTGTACTTGTCCGCAAGTCGTCTAAAATCAATGATAGTCATAAGTTTTGTGTTTTATTCACGGCAAATTTATTAAGATTATTTTTTAAAACAAATATATTTAATAAATATTTTTAATAACTTTGCATGCAATTGAAAAATAATTCATTTATATAAGAATTTCGCTTAAAAAATTATTACCTTTATAGAAAATTTATCATGAGTAAAACTAAAGTATCGGGCTATGTAATCTTTATAGCCGTCGTGGCCGCACTGGGAGGGATATTGTTCGGATACGACACGGCCGTCATTTCGGGAACTACGGAAATTGTGAGGTCGCAGTTCGGACTTAACGACATGAATCTCGGCTGGTATGTGGGATGCGCTCTCATTGGCTCCATTGCGGGTGTGGCTGTCGCAGGTTCGCTCAGCGACGGAATCGGCAGGAAAAAGACCATGCTGATTTCGGCCGCTCTATTCAGCATTTCGGCAATAGGCTGCGCTGTCTGCGGCAGTTTCAACGCATTGGTTGCCTACCGTATAATCGGAGGCGTGGGCATAGGCATCGTTTCCATTGTCTCTCCAGTGTATATCTCCGAAATAGCCCCGGCCGAGCATCGCGGAATGCTGGTCTCCCTCTACCAGCTTGCCATTACGGCCGGCTTCCTTTTAGCATATATGGCAAACTGGGCAATAGACGCCGGCGCAGACCCTCTCGCCGCCGATGCTTCCCTTTGGGAGAGAATGTTCAATTCCGAATCATGGAGAGGCATGTTGGGAAGCGAAACCATTCCGGCCCTGCTTTTCTTTGCGGTCATATTCTTCATTCCTGAAAGTCCGAGGTGGCTGATGACTAAGGGCAGAAACGAAAAGGCCGTATCCATATTGACAAGAACCTGCGGCAGCAGACAGGAAGCGGAACTCTATGCAGAGACAACCGCCAGCCAGGCCGTTCAGGAAGATAAGGGGGCGTGGAAGCTGCTGCTCTCGAAAGGCATGATTACAGCGGTCCTGTCCGGCTGCGCAATAGCCATATTAGGGCAGTTTATGGGCGTGAATGCGGTCCTCTATTACGGTCCCGCCATTTTTGCGGATGCAGGTTTCGATGACCCGATGTTCTCGACTGTGCTTGTCGGTCTCGTGAATATGCTCACCACTGTCCTCGCCCTCTTTATCATAGACAGGGTCGGACGCAAAAAACTCATATACTGGGGTGTGAGCGGAATGATTCTCTGCCTGCTCAACATAGGCATATATTTCGCTTTCGGTGAAAAGCTCTCCATTGGCAACGGATTCATGCTCACTTTCTTCCTCGCCTATGTTTTTTGCTGTGCCATATCGATTTCCGCAATAGTTTTCGTACTTTTGTCGGAAATGTACCCCAACAAAGTTAGAGGGCGTGCGATGTCCATTGCCGGATTAGCTCTGTGGATAGGAACCTATCTCATCGGGCAGCTCACTCCGACATTCCTTGCATGGAGTCCTGCGGGGACATTTTTCATATTCGCTGCCATGTGTGTCCCGTATATGCTGATAATGTGGAAAATAATTCCGGAAACCTCCGGAAAGACGCTTGAAGAAATAGAAACTTATTGGAATACAAAGTTTTAGATATGACAAAGCCCTTCCTGAAAAATCTTACCGGCCGCAACGGTGAAATCAAAAAACGCATAATCGGTCTTTTCATCAACGATGATTCCTACACCATTTCCGAACTCGGGAAAGAGATGGACATGAGCGTACCGACTGTCACGAAACATGTGTCGGACCTGATAGAGGACGGCTATCTTATGGATTTGGGCAAATGCGACAACGGCGGAGGGCGTAAGCCGAGCCGTTACGGCCTGAATCCGGATGCGGGTTTTCTGGTCGGCGTCGATGTGAACGGACAGCACCTGAGCGTGGCAGTTACGGATTTCAAGGGAAGCATAGTCAATTATTCCGAGGACCTGGCCTTTGCTACGGAAAGCAATGAGAGTTCGCTCCGCAATCTCTGCTCCTTTCTGAAGCAATATCTCAGGGACAGCAATGTGGATGTGAAGAAGATCTTGGCATACGGATTCAACCTGACCGGACGCGTCAACAGCGAAGTCGGATACAGCTTTTCCTATTTTTTAGGCGAGGACCGGCCTCTGACCACTGTGCTCGAGGAAGAGATGGATGCCCCCGTCCTGATTGAAAACGACTCCAGGGCCATGGCGTATGGGGAATATATTGACGGAGCGGGAAAAAACGAGAAGGATATGATATTCCTGAACCTCAGCTGGGGACTGGGTATGGGGATGATTATTGACGGGAAACTGAACTATGGGAAATCGGGGTTTTCCGGTGAAATAGGTCATGTTCCCATGCTGGACAACAACCGGATCTGCCGCTGCGGGAAGGTAGGCTGCATCGAGACCGGTGCTTCAGGTTCGGCAGCCCACCGTATTTTTCTCGAGAAGCTTGCCGAGGGACAGCCTTCGGTGCTCTCTGAAAAATACCGCGCGGGGGAGGAAATCAGCCTGGCAGACATACTCGACGCCCTGAACGATGAGGATGTACTTGCCATAGAGACGATTGAGGAAATAGGTTCGGTTCTCGGAAAAGCCATAGCCGGCCTGATAAACATATTCAACCCTGAACTCATAGTGATTGGCGGCAGCATGTCTTCGGCGATGAAGTATCTCCAGTACCCGATCAAAGCCGCAATAAACAAACATTCACTGAACCTTGTGGTAAGGGACACGACTGTCAAATTCTCCAAACTCGGCCGGAAAGCAGGTCCCGTCGGTGCCTGCCTCCTCTCCCGCAGCAAACTCCTCGGCCTGGTGTGAGGCATGGGCTACGGTCAATAGTTCATGCCGAAAGTCCACAGGGGAAGGACATTGAGATAGCCGCTTTCAATGTCATCCTTGACGACAAATGCATCATCTACATTCTTGATCTGCTTCTGTTTCTTTGACTTCCCTCCGACTTCAAATGTGTGTCCGCCAATCAGGAAATCAGAAACCGGAGAGGACAGCACTTTCTGGCGGACAGACAATGCACGGAAAAAGAATGTCTCACGGATATTCCCTATTTCCGGATTCCCGTCCGCGAGAGCATAGATGAAGCAGGTGTTTCCAAGATATATCTTGTCGACTTTCTCCACCGAGGCCATCCCTTCTGACCCCGCCTCCAATTGCTGCAGAAGTTTTGCTTTTTCCATATAGACCATATAGTCGGCTACAACACCCCTGTCAGCGGAAATGGCACGCCCGATTTCAGAAAAATTCGGCTTGAACGGAACGCTATGCGAGATTACATACAGCAATTTCTTCATTTTACGGGCCGTGGAAATATTCATCCTTGCATAAGCCGGTATATCAACTTCAATTGTCATATTGACGATATTCTCCAATCTTGTGTGGTAATTGTCTTCCGCAAAGAAGGGGAAATACCCCTTGTTCAGATATTCCTTGAAATGCATAAGCGGATACTTTACTTCTTTCGGGAGTTCCACTTTGCCTGCTATGATTTCGTCAAGAGTATACGGGCGGATATTCAATCCAAGAGAGAAATTCAGATATTCCCTGAACGACAGGCCTTCAAGTGTGTATCGGATTGCTCGACGGCTAAGGTCGGCATCACTTCCCTTGATGATGTCAAGTATCGATGAACCTGTCACGACCACTTTGAGTTCCGGCAGATAATCATACATCATCTTCACTTCCTTAGACCAGTTCTCATATTTGTGCACTTCATCGATGTACAGCACTTTGCCCCCGTTCTTTGAGAATGATGAAGCCACATCATAAAGCGAATTGGTCGAAAAGTAGGTGTTGTCTGCAGCTACATACAAAGATTCGTTTTTCGTATCTGTCAGCTTGATGTGCTGGAGTATCATTGTTGTCTTGCCCACTCCTCTTGCCCCCACAATGACAATCAGACGGGAATTCCAGTCGATTTCGTCATGAAGATAACGCACAAAATCAGTCCCTATCTGATTGTATTTATCCGTGTAAAGCTGATATAAGATTTCCATACTCTTTGATTTTGACGCAAATATAACAAATTGCGGAAATAAATCCGCAGTTTTTGTGAAATATTGTGGATTTTAATCCGCAGTTTTAGGGAGGGACGCCCACTATATGACCTTCCCTGATTTAGGTTGACACTTTTAGAGCGGTTTAACTGATATTGTTTACACTATCACTGACTGGGTTTACAGTTGGTGTTTTTTATCTCTAAAAGTCAGTGTGAGCTTGGCGGGAAAACCGCTCCAGGGATGTCCTCGCCGCCGGGAGCGGCTGCGAGATCCCCCTCCACTCGCCGCGGGGCCCTTGCAAGCATTGGAAGTCCGGCGGGGATTTCATCCCCTGGCGGACCTTTTCTGATTTCGGGCCCTTATGAAAGCGAGCTTTCAACGGACCCGGAATCAGAAAAGTCCGGATGCTTGCGCATCCGGACTTCCAATGTTTGCGGTGAGAGGGGGATTCGAACCCCCGGAACCCTTACGAGTTCGGCAGTTTAGCAAACTGCTGGTTTAAGCCACTCACCCATCTCACCTGGCTTAAATCCCTAAGGGAGTGCAAAGGTACTACAAAAAATATTGTTTCACAATTTTTTATCCGGAAAATCCGGCTTCTTCTCCGGATTTGTGATTTATTTTAGAATATTATCGATTATAAGTAACTTTGACGGATGCGTACGGAAGTCGCATGAATGACACTGAAACGACATAAGTTGAACCAGTATGAAAAAGACTGTATTTTTGGCCACATTGGCAGTCCTGTTTTACTGGACGAATACATCTGCACAGATGCAGATGGTAAAAAACGGCAAAGCGAAGTCGAGAATTGTAATAACCACGGGAGAAAAGGCAGATTCGACGGCTGCGGAACTTCTGCAGGATTTCGTCCGGCGCATCAGCGGGGCGGAACTGCCTGTGACCGGCAATATACAAGACCCAAAATCCTTCCGCAAAGGCGACATCCTCATCGGCAACGGCCTTGAACATATTCTGTTCAGTCTTCCGGACGGAGGAAAGGCAAGCGACGGACTGAAAGACGACGGTTTCCGTCTCCTGACAGACAACGGAATGTTGCGCATCGCAAGCGGCGGGGACAAAGGAAGCATCTACGGCGTGGTGACGCTGTTGGAGAAATACCTCGGCGTGAACTACTGGGGAGAGAACGAATACTCGCTGACGGAACACACGGACATAACGCTTCCGGAAATAAATGAAATTGACAATCCGGCATTCAGGTATCGTCAGAGCCAGTTCTACGGAATGAAGAACGACCCGGTGTACAAGCTGTGGATGAGATTAGACGAGCCTGCCGAGATGTTCGCCGGGGGATATTGGGTGCATACCTTCGACAGGCTCCTGCCCTCATCGCGATATGGCGCGGAACATCCTGAATATTACTCCTGGTTCGGAGGGAAACGCCATCCCGGAAAAGCAAGCCAATGGTGTCTGAGCAATCCGGAAGTATTTGAAATCGTCTGCGAGCGCATCGATTCCATTTTCAAGGCAAATCCGGGACTCGACATGATTTCTGTCAGCCAGAATGACGGCAACTACACCAACTGCCAATGTGACGAATGCAAGGCCGTGGATGAGTACGAGGGGGCATTGTCAGGCAGCCTCATCCGCTTCGTCAACAAGCTGGCCGAAAGATTTCCGGACAAGGAGTTCTCGACGCTCGCCTATCTTTACACGATGAAACCGCCTAAGCATGTCAAGCCGCTTCCGAACGTGAACATAATGCTGTGCGACATAGACTGCGACAGGGAGGTCTCCCTCAGGGAGAACGCCTCGGGACGCGAATTCGTGGAAGCCATCGAAGGCTGGTCAAAGATAAGCGACAACATTTTCGTCTGGGACTACGGCATCAATTTCGACAACTACCTCGCTCCGTTCCCGAACTTCCATATACTTGCGGACAACATCCGTCTGTTCCGCGACAACGGGGCCAATATGCACTTCTCGCAGATTGCGGGAAGCCGCGGAGGAGATTTCGCGGAGATGCGTACATGGATTGTCTCCAAGCTGATGTGGAATCCCGACAGGGATACCGATGAATTGATTCACACCTTCCTTGACGGCTACTACGGAGATGCAGCACCATATCTGTACCAGTATATCAAGGTGATGGAAGGTGCGCTTATCGGCAGCGGACAACGCCTCTGGATATATGATTCTCCTGTCTCCCACAAACGCGGAATGTTAAAGCCGGAACTTATGAGACGTTATTCCGCTCTGTTCGACAGCGCAGAAAAGGCGGTTGCCGAAGACAGCGTCCGTCTCTCACGTGTACGCCGCACACGGCTTCCGCTTCTCTATTCAGAACTGGAAATCGCCCGTTCCGAGAAGAACATGTCTCCGGATGAACTGAAAACAAAGCTGGACTATTTCGAGAGTCAGGTCAAATTCTTCAATGTGCCGACGCTGAATGAAAGGAACAACTCCCCTGTTGAATACTGCGAACTTTTCAGGAGCAGATATATGCCTCGTCCCGTGAAGAGCCTCGCCGAAGGTGCAAAGGTTATTTTCATAGACAGCCCTGAAGCATCATACGCCGCCCTCGGCAGCACGGCACTGACTGACGGACTGTTCGGAGGGGCCGGATTCGTGGAAGGCTGGGTAGGCTGGGAAGGGCGGGATGCCTCGTTCGTGATTGACCTCGGGGAAGTAAAGGAAATCAGCAGCGTGGAGACGGACTTCCTGCATCAGCTCGGTGCATGGGTGCTTCTTCCGGCCGGCGTTTCATACGAGATTTCTCTTGACGGCGAGAACTATACTCAGGCATCTTCAAAGGAACTTCCGGAGGACAGGAATCCGAAAATACAATTTGTCGGCGTCAGACACGATTTTGATACCCCGACAGAGGCGAGATACATAAAAGTTAACGTTACAGGCACAAAGACCTGCCCTCACTGGCATTACGGTGTCGGACACCCGTGCTGGTTCTTTGTGGACGAAGTGACAGTATTGTAAGACCCGGCAGGCATAGCAAAAAATAATATAGACCATTATATCATGAAGCGTTTTATCATTGCTACATTTATGCTCGCGGCACTTTGCGGCTGCGGACAGGACGGCAGCCATCAGCTGAAAGTTATTTCATTCAATGTCAGAAATTCGGCCGCAGATGACGGGCCCGATTCGTGGGAATATCGCAAACCTGCGAGCATAACGATGATTGAAGAAGAAAACCCCGACATCTTCGGACTTCAGGAGGCTCTTGCTGACCAGGTCTCATATTTCAATGAGGAACTCTCCGCCTACAAGGGCGTCGGCGTGGGAAGAGAAGACGGGAAAGAAGAAGGCGAGAGGATGATGATATATTATGACACGACAAAGATCAGCCTTCTCGACTGGGGGACATATTGGCTGAGCGAGACGCCGGATCAGCCATCATACGGCTGGAATGCAGCCTGCAGACGCACCGCCACATGGACAAAACTGCATCACAACGCGTCCGGGAAGGACTTTTTCTATGTAAATACCCATCTTGACCATGTCAGTGTAGAAGCCCGCAAAAACGGACTTGAACTCATTGTTGACAGAATAGGGTCAATGAATCCGGATTCCTTACCGATGATTCTCACCGGAGATTTCAACGTAGAGCCGTCGGACGAAACTCTGAACGGCATAGACCTGATTATGCTCAGTGCCAGAAAAGAGGCGGAAGAGACCGAAACCAAAGGGTCCTTCAACGGTTTCGGGGAATATGGAGACTCGGCTTCGGCACCCGTAGGCGCAGCGGAATGGAACGATCTGTCGTTAGACTACATCTACTACAGCAACTTTACGGAATGTCCGCGTTTTACGGTTCTCGACAAGCAGTATGACGGCATAGAATACATCTCCGACCACTATCCGGTAGAGGCAGTGCTGGTATTCTGACGCTCCTTCCGAAAGCGCTGAGCCAGAACTTTCTTTATCCGGATGCTATGGCATCTCCGACTGAGTAGCATCCGGGACAGTCGGCAAAGCCATACGGAAGACGATAGGAGGTCCGAAACTGCGCTTAGCGAACCCGTAATTCCTGCGGGTTCGCCGGGAGTTCCCGGAAAGGCTGTCATAATCAATCACCACTCCCCTGAAAAGGAAATCCATTTCTATACGCTGCACCTGAACCACGGCTGCGTCCAGTTCGTCCTGGATGCGCGGCACTTCCTGTTCTATTGCTATAATGTTATCGGTCAGAGCCATACGCTGTTCCACCTCATCGCTCATGGCGTAAACCTCCCTCATCTGCTCCAAGCATGTGACCGTACTGTCCAGACGGCTCCGAAGCCGGCGCACATCTTCCATTTTCTTCATATACTCCTGAGTCTGGGCATTTTCCGGAATACCCCCATTGAGCGCACCGCCGGCATCGTCTTGATGGTGTCCTGCCTCGGGGTCCAGCTCCATAATCCTCTGAAGCCGGTCAGTCTCCTGCACTTCCTCCTGAGTCGGAACAAATTCATATTCAAGCACATACACATAAACACTATCCTTGCTGCAACCACGGTCAGAGGCAAAGAAAGTATAACGGCCGTCATCGGTATTCACAAAAAGATAGTCATTGCCGGTCGAAGAATAGGGAAAGCCCAAGTTGACAGGCGCAGACCAGCAGCTGTCAGCATCCGACCACACAGACTCGTAAATGTCATATCCTCCCACTCCGTCTTCCCTCTTTGCCGAGAAAGTCATGGACCGGCCGTCTGCGGAGAGCATGGGGAACAATTCGTCGGGCATCATCGCTGACAAGGAGAGGCTGTCTTCCCCGAAAACCATCTCCGGCTTACTCCAGAACAATG
>CABQAB010000061.1 GCA_902461985.1 uncultured Bacteroidales bacterium
GACTAAAAAGTCCTGAAATTGTCATTTCGACTAAGCGAAGCGCATGGAGAACATTGCGGTTAAGTGAGAGCAAAGGGAACTTGTTTCCATTGCCGAATGTGAGCAATGAAAAGCTGAAGGCTTAAATCTTCTGAAAGAATTGATATTCAATAGATATCTCGACTACGCCCTTCGGGCCAAGAGGACAAAAGTCCACTGGACTGTTTGTCTTGGTCTCTTGGCTATGCTCGATATGACAGACTTTTTAGTCAGCCCCCTGATGAAAAAACTTGTTGTTGCAATGCTTCCCTCCTGGTTATTCAACTGGCACCAGCGATGAACCCCATCCGGTGTATGCGCTGCCGAGGACAAAGTTTCCTGCAAGCGGGTCACAGATGCTTAACGGATTCTCAGACGCTTTCGTGAACTCCGGTTTTCCTGAAACTCCAGCAGGTACAGGATAAGCCCATGAACAGGTCGTTTCAGAATTGGAATAAAAATAGTTTCCTGCTCCGCTGAATGTTACATCGGCAAAATTAGCCGTTTCGCCGTTGAATTGGAATGCACGGAGTTGCGTTGTAGTGGCATTTTCTGAAACAATCAGATTATTCGAGAAATCCACATTGATGCCTGTGCCCGGTTTCAACTTAAACATCCATTGTGCATAACTGTCAAGCCCGGTGACGTTTACGAACGTATTGTTTGTTATGTCAAGAGACAGGGCATCGGTGTTGTTTAACTGGAGCATAGTGTTGTTTACCGGATTTGCCGTCCGTTCATAAATCAGATTGTTGTCAATCGTGAGATTTGTAATATAGGTGTTTTCAAGGTTGAATATATTGCGGTTGGCGGGAGTTTCGCCCTGTTCCCCTGCAATGGTGCAATTCCGTATGGTGAAGTTCTTTATATTCAATTTTCCGTTGGCGGAAGTGAACCATGAGAAAGCCTTGCCGGCCGGCAGGATTATCTCGCAATCCTCAATTATAAATTTCTCAAAAGTGGAGTCTGTAGTATTGTTTTTTCCGAATATGAATGATCCTGACGCAGCCGAACAGTCAAGAATGAGATTTTTGAAGATTATTGTTCCTTCATTTCCGTCGGAGAGAAGACAATTGTTTAACGTCAATTTTGACTTTGCGGTTGAAGAACGTCCTATGACTACCAGATTGTTATGTCCACCGTTTGAACTTATTCCGGTTCTGTCGCTGTCAATGAAATAAATGCCGTTGTAATTATTGTAGATTCCCTGGTTCAGCTTGGAGTCATTGACGCCTTTTTGATACAGAACGCCGTCAATGCTTATACCCTTTTCGTAGTAGTCGATGGCGGGTATTTTGTTGCTGAGGTCGAAATTGATTGTCTTGAAATCATAGTTCGTCACGTCAATGGCTGCGGATGTCGTAATGGTATAGACTCCCCGGCCGGTGCTGATGGTAAACTCTGAACCTGCGGGAATGACTTCCTTCGGGACAGTGAGATAGACCTGTCCTGCATTGGTTCTGTCACCTGATACGTTTATCTTGCGGTGGGAACTGCCTTGCTTGAGGCTGATTGTGTTTACGGCTGTCTTCAGGTTCACGCTTATCAGTGTGTCTGCCTTTTCGTCCGCAATATAAGGGCTGCCGAAAAGTCTCAACTGAAGAGAGCAGAAAAGGGGTTTGAATTTTAGCGTAGCCGTGTCGTTCTCGTCTATTTTTCCTTCAGCTTTCAGCGGGTAGAAAGACGGGAAATTCTCGAAATACCAGATCTGGCTGGTTTCAAGTTGAAGATCTTTGCTGCCGTTGTCTTTGTACGGCAGATATGCAGTGAATTCCGTGGTGGCCTCATTCAATTCGAATTGGAACGGTTCTCCTGCTTTGTATTTGCTCGACGGGACATTGTCGTCATTTTCGGAGTAGATTCCGAACTGGTCACTTGTTCTCCAGACAAGATGCCTGTAGTCTGGGGTTTTATCATCGTTTTTCCCGAATTCAACTTTGGTTTCGGTTTCCGCTATTTCCGCATAGGCTGTGACTGTTCTCTTCGGCCCGTCAGTTCCGGTTGCCGGAGCGCCTATGTTTTCTTTCTGGCATGATACGGAGGAAATGAGGGCTGCTACTGAGACGAGCATAAAAATATTCTTTTTCATGGTCACAAAAGTTTTAGAGTTCCACTTCATCTCCCCATTCGAGTTCATAGAAATTCTCGCCACTCGTGATTGAAGTGGCAGTGCACGAAGCCCCTTCAAGGCTTACAGGCAGTGTTTCAATGGTTGGAGCGGTGTATTGCCTCCCCTTCAAAAGTGATTTGTTCATAATCAGTTATCTAATTTCAATGTGATTGGTCATGTTGCCAGCCGTACACCGGACGGACTGCAAATGTACGAATCTGCATATTGCCGTTGTTGACCCAAGAGTCCATTTTGTATGTGCCGGCAGTCCAGAAGCGTACAGAGTCCCGTGGGACTTGGATGATTGAGTCCGAAGACTACTTGACAGGAATCGACATGTTCCAGGAGCGGGTGCTGTTTTCGAATCCTCCCGGACGGTCCATGGTGGCGAAAAAGATACGGAGCATCTTGCCGTGCTCGTCAAAGAGGATGAAAGGCCTTTCAAGCTGTCCCTGCATAATGACTGACCCGTCTTCGAATTCGACGGTGCGGGAATAGGCTTTCGGGTCTTTGTCAATTTCCCAGTGGATGCCGTCTTTCGAGTGGGCCATGACTCCGCCGCCCCGTTCGCCTGTGTAGAGGCCTTTGTGATCTTTGAATATGACATGAAAGCCTTTGTCATCCTTCCACAGGAAAGGGTCTTCTTCAGCTTCGCGTTCTCCGCTGATCCGTAGAATCGGCTGCTTGTCGTTGAGTACGGTATAAGGTCCTTCAATCGACTCTGCCTTTGCCACTCCCAGTGCCATCCCTGAATATTTTCCGTCCTCCATATGTGCGCGTCCTTTGAAAATCATCATTACGGAGCCGTCCTCCATAATGACTGGAGCTGGGTTTGAAACGAAATAACTGTAGAACGTATTCGGTTCCGGATACATAATCGGCGCGTCAAGCCTTTTCCACGGTCCGTAAGGGGAGTCCGAAACGGCGAGCCCCGTCCGCTTGTTCGCTCTGCCGACGATGCACCATTTGCTGTCGAGCGTAAGTTCGTCATAAGTCGGATCTGTGAAAGGGTGTGTGGAGCCCATGTAAATCAGGCAGTATTTCCCCTTGTATCTGAGTATGCGCGGGTTATGCGTTGAACGCCCGTCCCAGTACTGCGCTCCCCGTGCGGGCAGGGCTACGTCTGAGAATGTGTAAGGTCCTTCCGGGGTGTCTGAAACGGCGTGGACTATTTCAGATGCCACCATCCAGCCTGGGTGGAACGGGAGTGACTTCGGGAAGCGGGATACATACATATGGTATTTCCCGTCTTCGCCCTTGATGACGGAACTGCCCCAGGTCCACCAGCCTTCACATTCGAATGCAGGCGTGAGCGGGGCCTTTCCGAGATTATGGAAAAGTGAGTTGCGGGACTTTTCCTTCAGTTCCGCAATATTTCCGATTCTCTGGGCGTTGAGCTGGATGGCTGCCGCGAAGCAGATGCAGATGATAGCCGTTATCCTGTTGCTCATGGTATTATGTTTTCTGTCGTCTGTATTCTTTGCGCAAAGGTACTTCATTGCGTGTGATGCAATGTGGCCGTAACGTACGTTAAATGTGCTGTGCCTGTCCATCGTCGGGCGCCGGATCCGTTTTGCGCCAGACTTGCGGGACTGAGCCGTAGCGGTTCTTGAAGAATTTGCTGAACTGGCGCGGAGATGAGAACCCGAGCCGGTCGGAAATCTCCGATATGTTCATCTCCGGATGTTCGAGCAGCAGTCCTGCCGCATATTTAAGTCTGTATGTGAGGATGAACTCACCCGGCGTCATGCCGCTGATGTCCTTGATTTTGTTGAACAGCTTAGTCCTGGACACGCCGGTTTCCCTTGCCATGATGTCCACATTGTAATCAGTTTCGTCAATGTGGTTCTCTATTGACTTCTCCGCGTCTTTCAACAGCTTCTTGTCCAAAGGGTTTGCGGCAATGCTGACATTGGTCCCCCTGCTTTCCTTGCCGAATTTTTCCTTCAGACGTATGCGGTTGTTCACTAAATTGTTGCATCTTGCCACCAGGATATTGACATTGAACGGCTTGGTGACATAGTCGTCTGCTCCAGAATACAGTCCGTCCATATTCTGCTGTGTGGTGGTGCGGGCAGTGAGCAGCACTACGGGAATGTGGCAGGTCTCCAGATTGTTCTTGATAGAGCGGCAGAGGTCCGTGCCCGACATTCCGGGCATCATGACATCGCTCAGCACTATGTCCGGAATCTCTTCCATGACCTTGTCCCAGGCCTGACGGCCGTCAGCGGTTTCAATTATCCTGTACATGGACGAGAAGATACCGGAGAGCATCTTGCGGAGTTCGTCATTATCTTCCGCGATAAGCATGGTCTTGTCGCTCGGGTTGTCGTCCTGCCCTTGTATGACAGGCTCCTGCATTTCAGACACCTCCTCGACTTGTTTTGTTTCAGGGACGCTCGCGACCGTTTCAGCGGCTTTCAGTTCCTCTTCAGAGAAATGGCTGTTGCCGCTTTTCAGACATACTCTGAACGAGGTGCCTTCGCCAGGCTTGCTGTAGACTGAAATCGTGCCCCCATGCAGTTCGACAATGCCTTTTGTCAGAGCAAGACCTATTCCGGTGCCGCTGTATGACGATGATTTCTGGTATTCGCTCTGGTAGAAGCGGTCGAAGATTCTGTCGAGGTCCTGTGCCGGTATGCCGCTGCCGTTGTCATTTACTTCGATGACGGTCATGTCATTGTCCCGGCGCATTACCACGGTGATTTTCCCGCCTTCCGGAGTGTGCTTGATGGCATTGGAAATCAGGTTGTTGATTACTTTCTGCATCTGCTGCGGGTCGTACCAGAGCATAATCCGGTCGTCAGTCTTTACGAAGTCCAGAGTGATTTTATTGTGTCGTGCATATTCTCTGAAAAGCAGATAGTTCTCGTAGACGAATTTCACGATATTGTGTTCTCCCACCCTGATTTTCATTTTCCCGTTGTCCAGTTTGCTGAAGTCCAGGAGTTCGGTGATGAGTTCCTGCAGCTGGTTGCTGCTCTTGTAGATGCTGAGGATTTTGTTATATACGGCCGGTGAGAAGGATCGCACCTGCATCAGCATTTCCACATTGCCGTTGATGAGCGTGAGAGGGGTGCGGAACTCATGGGAGATGTTTGTGAAGAACCTGGTCTTCGAGCGGTTCAGCTCCTCCACGTCTTCAAGGTGGGTCTGTTCGTATTTCAAAGCCTCCACAAGGTGCACATGGGCCTTGTAGTTGCGGATTATGAAATAGAGAATCAGAGCCCCGGCAAATATGTAGAGCAGAATCGCCCACCAGCTGGTATACCATGGGTGCAGCACCTTGATACGCAGCCCGGGGCTTACGATTCCGTCCGGTCTGTTTTTCAGTCTTACGGTGAGTTTGTAGTTTCCCGGCGTGAGATTGGTGAAAGAGACTACCGGACGTCCCTCCATCTCTGTCCAGGATTTCGATACCCCTTCCATATAATACTCAAGACTGTTTTCATCGTCGCTGAGATAGTCGGAGGTTACGTATTCGATGCTGAAGTTGGTCTGGCCTGGCTTCAGTAAAATCCGTCCTCCACCGCGCAGTGCACCGTCAAGTATTCCGTCATTTCCGCCCGGGTGGATTTCCTGTCCGTGGACACTCAGCCTTGACGGAGTGATCGTGTAATTCTCCGGAGTCCTGTAAAGGTCCTCTTCCCTGAATGAAACATATCCGTTGTCCCCGCCTATGAGAATTTCTCCCCGGCTGGTGACAAAAAGGGCATTTTCGTTGATTGACGATAGCGGAATGCCGTTTTTGCAGTAATAATTGATGAATCTGCCGTTGTCCTCGTTCAGTATCGAGAACCCGGCGTCAGTGGTGAAAAGCATTTTTCCGGACGGAAGTTCCACCGCGTTGTAGACTATGTTGCTTGCAAGGGAGTTGTTGTCCATGTCGTAATTGCGGAAACTGTCGCTTTCCTCGTCATACAGGTCGATGCCGTCCCTGTTGGAGCATAGCCACAGCCGTCCTTTGCTGTCCTGATAGACTCTGTTGATGGAGTTGTTGCTGAGGTTGCCGCTTCCGGCTGAGTATTCTTTCATTTCGCCCGTAGAGGGATCATAGCATCTTGTCCCGTATGCTCCTCCGTAAATCCACAGCTTTCCTGATTTGTCGGTCAATGCTCCCTTGGTGTAGTTCGTCATTGTGCCGGCAGAGTCGAAAAGCTTCGTTGCATGTCCCGTGGCAGTCGAGAAAAGGCATACCCCGTTGTCTGTGGACAGAAAGAGCTTGTCCCCCTGCTTCATTATGTGATTGATTACGTTGGAGGATATGCTGTTCTCGTCCATTTCGCTATGGACATAATTCGTGAACCTGCCGCTTCTCAAATCCAGCTTGTTGAGCCCCCCTCGGTGAGTGCCTGCCCAGATGACGTCGTTTTCGGGGTCGCAGCATATGCAGCTGACGTTGTTGCGCGATATGGAATTCTTCCCGTCCGCCCTGTACCATTTGAAAGTCCCGTCTGCAGGGTCATACCTGTCCATTCCTCCTCCGTCAGTCGCAATCCAGATATTACCTTTGCCGTCTTCCCCGAACATCGTTACCAGACCTGAACTCAATCCGTCTTCCTCTGCCATGAGGTGCCGGAATATGTTCCTCTGTTCATTGTACTGATAGACGCCGTCGAAATAGGTCCCGACCCAGATGCTGCCCTGATGGTCGCAGAGTATGCTCCAGACGGATGTCGTGCCGGATTTGCTGTGTCTGTCGGAATATGAACTGAAGATTCCGCTTTCAGGGTCATATACATTAAGGCCGTCGAATGTGCCTATCCAGATTTTCCCTTCCCTGTCCTGACAGAAATCCCTTACGAAATCGGAACTGAGGCTGCAGGAATCTCCGTCCCTGTGCCGGAAATTCGTAAGTTTCCGTCCTTCGAGCATATATACTCCGTCGTTCCAGCTGCCTATCCACCATCTTTCTTCCCTGTCGCGGAACATCGAGGTGATTTTCCCGTTGCCTATTATATGTTTCAGACCTTTTGCCGGTGCGTAACTGTAGAGGCCGTGTTCCTCTGTGCCTATGAGTATTTGCTCCCCGTCTTCTCCCAGCGCCTTTATGCTGGAAACATATGGCGGCATTTCGAAAAAGAGCGTGCATTTTCCGTTTTCGTAGACATAGATCTTGTTTCCTATGCCTACATACAGCCTTTCATGGAAGTATATGGTATTCGCCTCTTCGGAAACTATGGTTTTGAACTGCCCGGTCCCGGTGTCGAGTTCGCTGACTCCATAACTGAGAATATAGATTTTCCCGTCCTTGTTGCCTGTGATTCCCTGAATCCTGTCGTACTGGAGACAGTTGGGCTCTCCTTTTCTGTATTTATAGACTATGAAGCGGTTGCCGTTGTAGAGATTGAGTCCGTTTCTTGTCCCGAGCCAGATCATCTGTTCCTCGTCCTGATACAGACAGCGCACGGCGTTGTCGCTGAGTCCGTTTTCTCTCGTGAACTGTCTTGATGCGAAGTCTTCGGCGGTGCCGTTTATGGCCGGCAGCAGCAACAGCACTGTGAGAAAGAGTGTATGTGGTTTCATTTCAATTCCTTAATTGCTACAAAATTAACAATCTTCCGCAAATAAACAAGGTGTTCTGCCAGTACATTCATGTGTTTTACGCGTACATTTCTACAGTGCGGACAATGTTGTGTTCCAGGAGGGTATAAATTCAGGACTCTCACCATTACGCGAGATCCATGCAGATTTAGTATTTTTGACGAAAATATACTTGCCACATGAATATAGAGCACTTGACTTATGCAGCCCTGGCTGCTGTTATCTTCTTCACTTCGTGCGAATCCGGGACCGTGGAGCAGGAAAAATCCTGTCCTCTTCTGGTTGCGGGCAGAATCTATGACTACGGACAGTCCGATGCCGACAGGCTTTCGCACAGCGAACATATCGGCGTATTCGTCTTCGATTCGGAGACTGACGATGCGCTTTTTTCCAACCTCGGCTACACTGCGACCTACGGCACGAAAGACGACTATTTTCAGCCGGACGACACCGGCAGCATCCCTCATTTCGCTCCCGACGGCGATGAAAGATGGAATGTTGCCGCCTATTTCCCATATGACGAGACTTCTGACGGACATGTGAAGCTGTCTGTAGCTGACCAGACGAAAATTACGGGGAAGACTCTGCTTCTTTACGCCTGCGCGAAAGGTGTGGAGAAAACCGGCAGAACTGCCTATCTCAGACTTTCTCCCGCTTTGAGCCGCATTGTGTTCCGTTTTCATGCCGGAGAGGGTGTGGCTGCAGATGTTGTGAAAGGCATTGTCTCTACACTTGCGGACATCCCTACAGTCGGGAATTTCAGCGTCCTGACCTCGCATTTCACTCTTGCCGAAGAGTCCGGGGCTGCAGTGGATATGCTTGTCGCCGACACTCCGGCGGACGGTGCGCTCTGCGAAACCGCTGCATACGTCATTCCCCAGGCGGATGTCAAAGGATATATGGCCCATATCACCGTACCGGGCGAGGCGGAGCCGAGGACGCTGGATATCGGCAGGGAGGTCGTGAATTTTGACCGTGGAACCGAATATGTCTATGAGATCACCGTGAACAAGGAGACTCTTGACGTGAAGGTTTCTTCCGCCCCGATTGCCGGCTGGACTGAAGACGGCAGTCTCGAACTTGACGATGAACAGGAAATGTAGGAATCTTGGATGACAAAAATTCAAACATCTTCCAAGTTTAATGAAAACAACCCGAAATAACATGAAAATAATCAGAAATTCCGCTGTCGTGGCTCTCGCAGTACTTGCAGTCGCCTGCAGCAAAGAGGAAAACTACACGCCGGCACCGAAAGACGGCAAGCCTGTGAATTTCCGGATGACCGTAGCCGGAATGGGCACAAGAACTGTTACGGAAGCCGACGGAAGCAACCGCAGCGTCTCCTGGAGGGAAGGCGATGCAGTGGGCATATTCGTAAATGATGAGGCTTCAGCCTGCAAATACGGCTATTCTGCCGCTGAAGGCTGGACATCTGCGTCTGCAATTTTTGCCCGGCCGGATGAGAGTTACAGTTTTTATTCCTACTATCCGTATGATTCCGAAATAGTTACGGCTGCTTCTGCAACTTCGGTGGAGGCTTCTGTGCTTGCAAACCAGAATGACCGGTATGACAGCAACAGCGGCTTCGACCTGAGCGATGTCCTGCTCGCAAGCAGGGAGAATGTCACGGGTGAGGCCCTGGAAAATGTTGAGCTTCAATATTCTCACGCCTTTGCCATGGTTGAGGTACTCGTCAGCGGAACGCTGGTCGTCGCCGCTCCCGAGTCGGTGACTCTGGGCAATGTGGTCAGGACTGCTGCCATAGACCTTAAAACCAAGGCCGTGGCTCTCAAGGCGGGTGCGGCT
>CABQAB010000062.1 GCA_902461985.1 uncultured Bacteroidales bacterium
TCATCGGCCGCCTGCTTCATTGCATCCGGATTCAAATCCCAGATGATAACCTTAGCCGCGCCCTGCTCCAGGCACATGCGGCACATGATTTTTCCGATTCCCGATGCTCCCCCGGTAATGAGGACATTTCTGTTCTTGATTTCTGACATTTTTTTTGATTTCTAAAATTTCCGTTGCAAATTTACAGCGAATTTGCACTGCAGACGCATCAGGCAAGGTTTTTGGGACGAAACCGCGGCCTTTTGTGACAAAGTGTGGCGAAATCAGGGATTGTTTTGTGAAAATGGGAATACGCAACAGCAGATTTATACAGGCAATGAACAAGTCTATCCCCAGAAGTCTGAGGTTAGGCCGCTTCCCCTATGTATCCGTCCTCTATACCTTCCTTTTTGCGGTTTTCTTCCTCTTCATATACAACCCGTTCTCGACTTCGGTCTGGATTTCGTTCAGGCCGCTGAGTATAGCACTCAAAACGATTTTGTTTTTCGCATTGGCTGTCACTACAATGACTATTAGCAAAGCGATATTCCTGCAATATGCTTCCAGACATAGGGCGAAGAACTGGGTATATATACTCTGGAGCGTAGGCGAATGTGCAGCCATAGCGGCATTGTACCTTGCTTTTTCATCCGTGTTCTCACTCGGTTCGTATGCTTCCACAGGGTCGATGATATTGAAAACCATTTTCTGCGTCTGTTCTATCCTTGTCATTCCGCATACAGTAATCTATATCACGGCAAGTTATGCCCAGGTGCGGGAAGATATGGAACTGCTGAAGACCACGGCTTCGGACGACGCCCCTCCACGTCAGGATAACCTCTTGTCGCAGAGAATGATAAACTTTATCGATGATTCAGGGGTTCTGAGATTCTCAATCGACATAGACTCAATCCTCTATATCAAATCGGAAGGGAATTATATGAATCTGTTTTATGAAAAAGCGGACGGAACAGCTTCCTACCTCATGCGCATGACCATGTCTTCACTTGAGACAAAAGTCTCCGGCACCCCATTGATCAGATGCCAGAGATCTTATATCGTGAATACCAGACGGATACGAATGATGCAGAACGACGGCAAGGGAGCATATATCATCCTCGATGCCGACAATGTCCCTGTCATTCCCCTATCCCAAAATTATGCTTCTGCACTTGCGGATGCGGTGTTGAAGAAGAAGAAAGCCTCAGCACAGTGAGGTCGTCAGCCGGAACGTCGAGGCAGACAGGTTCGCCAGCGTTGCATTGAGGAGTCTGCTCCAGTTCAAGCCATTCAAAAGCCCTTTCGGGAATGTGGATTTTCATCCTGGCGTCTGTTGACGAGAAATTTGCCGCAATGAGGAACGTGTCTTCATGGTCATCCCTGAGGAACACGAAATGGCGGTTCTTGTCGAAACCTTCGGAATCGTAGTTGCAGTAGCAGAGGTCATACATCATCCCTGAAGATATGGCGTTGTCGCCGGCCGCAAATCTGAGAAGCGAAGTATATTTCACGAAAAACCTGAGTTCCTGCTCGTTGAGACCGGTTTCCTGCATAATCACTTTCAGCTGCACCGCATTCTTGACTTTTGTACGGAGCACACCTTTATGGCTGCCGCTGTTCTTCAATGAGAAAAGTTCTGTCGCCTTTTCGTAATTGCCGTTGCGCGTGAGTTTCCACAGGGAGCGTACTTTTTCCGGATTCCACCAGTCGAAAATCGTTGTCCGCCCGTCCTTGCCGCTGAAGCCCTCGCTTACCGGGGCCGGCTCCCCGGTCTCCTCTCCGAAATAGTTCATGAAAGCCGCCTGGTTCATCAGCAGGCTCACCGCCAAAGCAGGAAAACATTTCTCCGCCTTTTTCCCGAAGAATTCCGAAGCGAAACGCTGCTCGTCATGGTTCTCAAGGAAATTCAGCATATACATCTGAAGATCACCGAGGTCCTGCCAGACAGACGTGATGCGGGTTGCGCACTGCCAGGATTCGAGATAGTCGTTGTCATCGTTGCGCACAATGTCGGAAAGCGCGTCATACATGCCTGACTTGTCGTAGAGCAAGTCGAAGCCAATTTCCCGTACATATTTCTGATACAAGGACTTCTGATAGACCTCAGCCACGAAAAAGGCTTGTGGCCAGTCTTTTCTGACCTCTTCAATGGCCCATTTCATGAATGCGGCCGGCACAAGTTCGACCATATCACAGCGGAAACCGTCGACTCCCTTGCCCAACCAGTATTTCAGAACATGTAGCATCTTGTCCCAGGTGGCGGTGTGGAAATCACAGTAGTTCAGTTTGACTGTCTCATACCAGTCATTCATTCCGGGATTGGGAGTGTAGGCGTTGCCGGATGCTTTTGCAGGATACTCTTCATACAAGGTTTTGCCCTCAGCCTTCCACCGGGCTTCGTTCGGCAGCTGCAGCCTTTGCCCCGGATAATAGAAAAAATCGTTTTCCGCCTTCCAGTGCTGGCTGAGGTCGTCACCGGCTCCGAGTGACATTCTGTCAGTCGCCCTGCCTTTTATGCTCATGTCCACTCCGACTCCGTAGTCTCTCGCGACATGGTTAGGAATGAAATCAATGAGGACTTTCAAACCGGCCTTGTGAATCCTTTCGACGGTTTTCTCGAATTCCTCCATGCGTTCAGCAGGCTTGTCCGCAAGATACGGATTGACGTCGTACCAGTCCTGAATCGCATAAGGGGAACCTGCATTCCCCTTCACGAACTGGGCGGACGAAACATGCCCTCCGTTTCCCTCCTTGAGATTTCCCATCGCGGAACTGTCGCTGCATGAGTGCCTTACGACTCCGGTGAGCCAGAGATGGCTGACTCCCGTCCATTTCAGGTACTCCAATGTCTCCGAATCGATGTCAGAGAATTTTCCCGAGCCGTTTTCCTTGTAATATCCGTTGAAAGTGAGTTTTTCTTTTCTGTTTCCCCATAGACGGGGAAGAATCTGGTAGATTATCGTTTTGCCCATAAGGATATTTTTTGCAGTCAAACCGCCGCCGTTTTCTGTGGTCTTGAACGGCAACGGCGGATTTTAATGCAAATAGAGTGCCTTATCGAATCTTCAAAAAATCATCTTTGAAAATCTTATGGCTGGCTTATGCTACAGACCTCGGCGGCCGGTATATTTGAAACGCCGTATTTTTCTGGTCGCGGTCTTTTCAAATGGTTCCCTCATCACCTGTACCTCGCTCACATTGGATGCTTTCTTCACATGTCTGTTCACAAATTCAAGAATGTTGCTTTTGTACTCTTCTATCTTCTTGAAAAACTCTTCCTCCCCTTCTCTGTTCCAGTCAATCGCATCTTCGTTGAAATTCACGAGTGCAACGAGTTTTCCTCCTCTTGACACGACAAGGGATTCGTTCACTGTCTCGATGCTGTTGATAACCTGCTCGATGTCCTCGGGATAGATATTCTCGCCGCTGGCTCCGAGTATCATGTTGCTCAGCCTGCCTTTGATGAAGAATCGTCCCTTCGAATCAACAGTGGCGAGGTCTCCGGTCCTGAACCATCCGTCTTCGGTGAATACGGATGCTGTCTTTTCAGGGTCTTTGTAATAGCCTTTCATGACATTGGGGCCTTTCGCGACTATTTCTCCCTCATGGGTTTCCGGATTTATGTTGATGAGTTTCAGCTGGACGTCCTTCACCGCTTTCCCTATAGTTCCCGGAATCCTGTCCCTGCCTGTAGAGTAGCTCAGAAGCGGAGATGTCTCAGTGAGTCCGTAGCCGACTGCATATGGGAATCCGGCTTTCAGAAGGAAATTCTCCACTTCGATATCCAGTTTCGCTCCTCCTATGCCGAGAAAATCGAGGCAGCCTCCGAAAGTTTTCCTGAGTTTCATGCCTACAATGCGGTACAGCAGACTTCCGGTATGACGGGACATCCACGACAGCAAAGGGCTTCTTCGTATGGTAGGGATGATGCTGTTGCGGTAGATTTTCTCTATGATGAGCGGGACTATGAGCATGGTAGTGGGCCTGACGGTCCTGAAAGCCTTGAGCAGGACTGCGGGGACAGGCGGTTTGGAGAGATAGTACACGCTTGCACCGACCAGCATCGGATAAAGCATACCGATAGTAAGTTCAAGAGTATGTGCCATTGGCAGCACGGAAAGCCACCTGTCCGATTCACCGCGGACTTTGGTGGCATAGCATGCCTGCACGCAGCTCATCAGATTCCGGTGTGTGAGCATGACGCCCTTGGCTTTGCCGGTGGTGCCTGAAGTGTAGATTATTGTGGCGATGTCGTCCGCCGATGATATTCCTGCTGCGGCGGCATGTTCCGCTTTTCTCTCCGATATGATTCCGAAATCGTCGGCATCGATGACGAGAGACATTTTGTCAAGCGAGGTTTCCGGCACGTTGGAGAGCAGTTTGCGCGATACGAAAAGCACGATGCTTTCCGAGTGTTCCAATATGTTGGCGATTTCGTTGGGTGCCGATTCCGGGAGAATGGGTACGGCAATCCTTCCGAAGGCGGTGGCGCTGAAAAATGCCATGGTCCAGTGCGGCGAATTGGCCGAGAGTACTGCCACTTTTGCGCCGGCACCAGCCCCGGCCTTTTCCATCAAGTCCGAAAGTCGCCGGCAAGTGCAGGACATGTCCGAATAAGTGTAGGACAGGCCGGTGTCCAGAACAGCTGAATGAAGATTGTTTCCGAACAGAAGAGCCGAGCGTTCTAAAAGCTCAGACAGAGTCTTGACGTTGCGTATACCGCAGTTTTTGCTGAATTTTTTCATTGTTTTCCGTTTGGTCCCGCAGTTTCCCGCAGGAATTGTTTGCGGGTGCAAATTTAAAGACGTCTGTACTGCCAATTAAGACTTTTAAAAGACTATTTATGTTCTAAATCGGACATAATATGAATCTCAACTGGTTTTGGTGTCATTTTTATTTATTAAAATGTAATTTTGCAAAAAAAATTGGCCCATGAAATACAATGACATGATAGAAGCTTTGGCTTCAATGTATCTCTCAGATGCAGGAAGCCGGCTTTGGATAAAGGACCGCTTCTGTATGCTTGACAACCTCGGGAATAGCCCGGCATCTACGGCCCGGCGGGGAACAATACGCTTCCCCATTAAAATTTCAATGAGTTTCTGTATCTATTGCAGAAGCGGAAAGATGTCTTTGCGGGTGCAGCAGCAGGACTATACAGTGGAAGGAGGACAGATGCTGGTTATTTTTGCGGGACAGATTCTCGAACGTGCGGCAGTGGAGGGAGATCTGAGGGTCATATTCATCTCCATAGACTCAGAATATATCATGACACAGGTGCGAAGCCGTTACAGGAACAGGCTGAGAGGATGGATTCTGAGGAGTTCAGAACCAACTCTGCTGTGTCCGGATGAAAACGGCGCTTACGGTTTTGAAAAACTGTGCGCGGGGCTGAAACTGCTCCTCAAAGATGCAGACGGCGATTATGCCGACGGCATTCTGTCAGGTTTCGTGACCATATTCGGAAGTCTGCTTTCAGAATGGCTGGAAGACACTTCAGAACTGGATAAAAGCCCTGCGGAATCTGTTTTCCTCAAGTTCCAGTCTGATGTCCACAATTTCTCGTCACGCTTCAGGTCAGTGGCGTATTATGCTTCAAGGCAGAACATCTCGCCGCGTCATTTCACTCGTCTTATAAAAGAGGCATCGGGACAGGACCCGAAGGATATAATCAGGGAATATGTAATTCTGGAGGCAAAGAGCCTGCTGCAGAGCGGCAACTATTCAGTCCATGAAGTGGCTTCCGTGCTCGGCTTCGACAATGATTCATTCTTCAACCGATATTTCAGAAAAGCAGCCGGGATTACTCCCGGCCGATACATAAACATAGACTGAAGGGGTCGTATCAAAATGCAAATTTTGTACACCCCTTTAAGGTGTGTAAGAATCAGTAAAATGCAAGGCATTGAAAGTGAGGACGACAGGAGTTTACTTCCGTAAATGACTGAGTCCGAATCTTGAAAATAACGCCGCAGTTTGCGATTATGACACACCGATAGTCAGAGGTTGAAAGCCACTTTAAGTTCATCCATCTGGGCCTGAGTCGTTCCTGTCGGAGTGAATCCCATGGCTCGTGCGGTCAGATAGATCTGGGCAGCTTTCGAGAGGACATCCACCTGGTCGAAGGCCTCTAAAATGCCTGGGCCTACTGCGCAGACACCATGTTTTTCCCACATTACAACGTCATACTCCCCAAGAACCGCTACTGTCGAATCCGCGAGTTCCTTAGATGAAGGCATACGGTAAGGGACTATGCCCAGACCTTTGGGACAGAATGCCCTCGTTTCCGGAATCATCGACCAGAGCAGGTTCGTCAGCACGTCCTTTTCGAGAAAGGCTGGATTGTGGGTCATTGCTACCAGGTCAATGGGATGAGTGTGAATCACGGCCTTGTAACCGTTGCCGGAGGCGACCATCATATTGTGTATCGAGAGATGGGATGCAAGCTCTGACGTAGGTTTCACAGCCGCGTCCGCCACTATTTCGTAGGACGCGCAGTCGTCGAGAATCCGCACTACGGCTCCGTTTTCCATAGGACGGCGGGCAAGATCCCTCATACGCCGGTTGGTGCCTTTGCAGAAGAAGTAGCAGCCCTTGAGATGAGGAAGACTGAATCCGAGAGCGTAGACCGGTGATATTGCCGGAAGACTGCGGACTTCATCGTCAATATATTCCGTGACATTGACTGTGATGTTTCCTCCGTTCCTTTCGGCCCATCCTTTCTGCCAGAGATAACCGGCTACTTCAGCCACTTCATCGACCGCACGGGCAAGTTCCGGTCTGTTTTCAAGTATAGATTTCATATTTTCCGCTTATTATTTTAACAGTTCAGGAAGGAAACAGCTGAAAACTAAGACCGCAATGCCGCCTGTCAGGACGATGAGCGTCTTTTTCGAGCATCCTTTCCATTCTTTCAGTATGATTCCCCAGACATTGGAGAATATGACGTTCAGGGCCATCAGTATGCACCAGCTGAACGTCAGCAGAGCAACTGAAGACATAAGGAAGCCTTTGCCGAGACTAAGGCCGAAGAACTGGCTGTACCACAGCAGTCCGGCGAGGGCGCAGAAGAATATGTTGCTTTTCCAGAGCCTGCCGTCCTTATAGTCTGAGAAAGTCCTGTTCCTTCCGTTCATGTAGAGACAGTAGACGGCATTTGTGATGAATCCGCCTATTGTCACCAAGAGAGTAGCAGGCAGGCTTCTGAATATGGCCGGGGTCTGGTCTCCGAAATTGAGAGGCTCGCCGAAACCGAGTCCTATGTTGAAGCAGGCACTCATGAATCCGGCCAGCAACGCCACGGCGATACCTTTGGGGAAATTGAAGTCCTTGACGGCTTCTTTCTTTTTCTCTTCGGGGAGAGAGGATGCCTTCATGTGTCCGGCAATGCCTATGATCGCTATGCCGAGCAGGGTTACTAGCACTCCGCAGATGACCGACCATGTCAAATCACCCGGACGGCCGAGGAAGAGGGGCGTCAGGACAGTTCCTAAGCCGGCGCAGGTGCCGAGCGATATTGACTGTCCCATAGCTACGCCCAAGTATCTCATTGACAGGCCGAATGTCAGTCCGCCGACTCCCCATAGCATGCCGAAGACTATGGTAAGCAGGGATTCTTTGGGGAAGGCAGCGTAAAGTCCGGCGAGACTGCCTCCCTGCGGCACTGCAAGCAATGCTCCCAAAAGGGGAAAGACAAGCCATGCGAACACGCCCTGGACGAGCCAGTAACTCTCCCAGCTCCAGGACTTTATCTTATTGATGGGTACATAGCTGCTTGACTGGCAGAACGCTCCGACCGCTATAATCAACAATCCTATGACTATTTCCATGGCCTATCTTTTGGAAAGTACGTTTTTTTCATATTTCTGGACCTCGGCTATGAAATCCGCACCCGCAGGCACGTTGTTCCTCAGGCAGAATTCATCGTACACCGCATTCCACGGCAATGATTTGCACTCTTCCAGTAGCGCGAGCACCTCGAAACTCTTTCCCTCAAGTTCGTAACGGGAAATCAGTTCCTTAGGTTCGAGCAGGGCTTTCAGCATACATTTCTGGGCTGCCCGCGAACCGGTGACATAGGCCCCGACCCTGTTCATGGCCCCGTCAAAGTAGTCGAGACCGTAGTGAACCCTGTCAAGAGCTCCTGCCCGCACTATTTCGGAGAAAAGCTCCTGGGTGTTGTCGTCCATGATGGTCACATGGTCAGAGTCCCAGCGGATGGGGCGGCTGACATGGAGCATGAGTTCCGGCACGAAGCAGAGCAGCGCCGACACTTTGTCTGCAGGACTTTCGGTCGGATGGTAATGTCCTGTGTCGATTGTAGGAATCTTGCCGTTTGCAGCTGCGTACGCTGTATAGAAGTCGTGGGACCCCACAGTGAAGCTCTCCAAGCCTATGCCGAACACTTTGCCTTCGATACAGTCCTTCATGTGCGCCTTGCCTTCGGCAAAGATGCGGTCAAGGGATTCCCTGAGCAGTCTGCGGTAGTTGTAGTGATTGACTGACACGTCCTTGCATCCGTCATGAACCCAGACATTCATGATACATGGATCGTCCTGGGCCTTGCCGATGGCATCAGCGATGTCACGGCATCTTTTGGTGTGTTCAACCCAGAAATCCCTGATTCCCTTGTCCGGATTGGCCAGGGAAAGGTTTCCGCTCTTCGGGTGCGAGAATGACGTGGAGTTGAAGTCCAGTTTCGTGTCATATTCCCTGCCCCAATCAATCCAGCTTTTGAAGTAGTCGACAGTTACTTCGTCCCTTTCAACGGCTTTGCCCTGGAAGTCACCGTAGATTTCGTGCAGATTGAGTCTGTGTGTGCCCGGAATGAGGCTTTTTGCCTTCAGTATGTCGGCACGCAGTTCATCGATGTTGCGTGCAACTCCCGGATAATTTCCAGTGGACTGTATGCCTCCTGACAATGCGCCGGCCTGTACTTCAAAGCCTTTCACGTCATCTGCCTGCCAGCAGTGCATACTCAGATGGAAATTCTGAAGGCTCTCCAACGCCTTTTCCGTATCTATGCCGATAGCCGCATAACGCTCTTTGGCAAGCCCGTAGGCCTGTCTGATTTGATTTTCCTTTACCATATTATCTGATTTTATAGTTTTTCTGAACATTTACGAATTTT
This sequence comes from uncultured Bacteroidales bacterium, assembly GCA_902461985.1. Classification (GTDB taxonomy): domain Bacteria; phylum Bacteroidota; class Bacteroidia; order Bacteroidales; family UBA932; genus Cryptobacteroides. The sequence goes on from CABQAB010000062.1 coordinate 9,110, forward strand.
TCATATTCCCGGTCACAATTCCTTTGCGGAGTATATTCCTTCAGCGAAACTGAAGCCGCAACCACCTCTCTCATCCTCTGCAGAGAACCTATGAGTCCGGCTGCCCTTGCCTGCAACAATGCGTTGCCCATTGCAGTGCCTTCCACAGGTCCGCAGATTACCTTGATCCCGAGGGTGTCGGCGAGATACTGCATCAGAAAGGCATTGCGGGAGCCGCCACCAATGACGTTCAGACATTCAACGGGATGCGGTGACATTTCCCTGAGCAGTC
>CABQAB010000063.1 GCA_902461985.1 uncultured Bacteroidales bacterium
GTTGTAGGTAAAGTCGAAAGTCTGGGTATAACGGAGGTTCTCCCTGTGCGGAAGATTGCTGTCGAAAGCGTCCCTGTCTATTTCCCTCATGCCGTTGCCGCGGAAATTGTAAATCTGGACCATTGAGTTGCTGTGCGTAAACTCTAAAGGGTATTTCGTGAACTTGTTGCTTGCAAGGCTGAGCGTGCCGCAGTTGATACCCTTGAAACTGTCTCCATTGGCGATTCTGTCTATCTCGTTGTAGGAGAAGTCCACGGACTTGACGGTGAATATGCTTTTGGCGTCAAAAATGTCCGGGAATTCGGTCAGGCGGTTATGGGTTACTGAGAATGCCTCGACATCGTCCATATTGCAGAACATTTCCCCGCCCTCGTTGTTAGGGATTGACTCTATTTCATTGTAGTCCAGGAAGAACTGCACAGGGGAGATGTCCGCGCCAAGACGGCCGACTTCCCTGATTCTGTTGTTCACGAGATCAAGCAGGCCTATTTTCTTGAATTTGCTGAAATATTCTGACTTGAGAGCGTCGAGCTGGTTGTTCCTGAAGTAGAAAATCTGGATCTTGTCCGCGCTCGGACCTTCGGACAAAGCCTTCATAAGGCGGTCACACTGCTCCGGAGTCCAATGCGTGTTGTTTCCGAGATTGATTGAAATCAGGGAAGGCAGCGCGCCGAGCGATGCCACGGTCTGGTCGTTCATTTCCAGTTCCGGGCAGTTGTAAAGCTCGAAATCGGTAAGGGATGCCAGTTTCGCCATTTTATCAGCCGCAGGAAGTGACTTGATTTTGCAGTTCGCTATGTAGAGGTACTCCAGTTTCGTAAGATTCTCTATCTCGTCCGGGATTGAAGACAATTCGCTGGTAATGGTGCCAGTAGCGGCATCCTTCGGCCGGATTCTTTTGTTTTCCGAAGAGGTGAATACGGCTTTCGGAGTGAATCCTTCCATGGCGTAGATCTGCTTCTCGCTATAGCCCTTTTCGTAAAGGGCAGTCTCCGGCAGGGCAATCTTCTTTTCAGCGCAACCGAAAGCGATAGGCTCCGAAAGCTGGGTGAGAGGATTGAGTTCAGCCAGATATTTCTTGTTCCTCTCTAATCTGGTGCGCGACATTTCCGCCGGATCGGTGGTGACGAAATTGTTTATGTCGTTGTGGGTGCTGAGATAAAGCTGCACAAGTTCTGTCAGCTGACCGATGGCAGGAGAAAGATCTCCCTTGATGCCGAAATCGGTAAGGTCAAGGGACGCCACACGCCCGTTCTCATGAATCCTGACTCCCGGCTGGTCGCCCCAGAGGTCCGGATCTTTGTTGAAGTCCCAGTTGGTGCCGTCAGCATAGTTTTCCCCACGGTAGTGCCAGTTCGGTCCATCGAGGGATTTCCATATCTCATAGAGGGCGTAATAGTCCTGAAGATACGGCGCGTCGCCGGCAAGCGCGACAGGCACATACACATTCTGGCTCTTGTTGTCATCTATCCTGAACGTCGGAGCGGAGGCATTGTCAAAAGTCCCGTTCTCGAAAGTTATCTTGCTCTTGTCCAGCAGAACGTATGAACTTACCCGATATTCGCCGGCAAGCAGGCACAGAAGAGTATCTGTCTGCAGGGATGAAGTCTGGTAACCGAAATCCTCATACTTGTCATATCCGTCAGGATAGACGTTCATGTCGTTCCCGTCGTCGTTGAAATGAATGGAGAACTCAACAGGAAGCTGCGAAAAGGTATATGTCTGGTTATTGGCCTTTCTCACCACGCTGAGAGTTATATATTTCGCCTCGTCAAAAGTCTTGTCTGCCAGGGCCTTGGTGTCAGGGACTTCAAGGTCAGACATATCCTTTACGAAAGTGAACTTCACGTTGCCGCGGGACGGGACCACGTCAGTGCCGACAGTCAGGTCATGTACGACCATGCCGCCGGCCTGTACGGAAAATTTATGTCCGCCGGTCACAGATACGGTTTTGCCTTCATTGTCCATTTTGTCCAGCACGGTGAACGACACGACCTCGTAGTCGCCGGCCAGCAGCTGGAGCTTCTCGCTTCGGATGCCGTATTCCGCCGAATTTCTGTCCGAGGACGAAAAGACGAGGGTCTGGTTGAGAAGCGTCCCCTGATAGTCCATGGTAATTCTCGCTTTGGTTATATCGGCGAGGTAGTCTATCTGGGCCGCCTTTGAGGAGGCATAGGAGGCCTCCTTGTACAGCTTGAACTGCACATAGCCATAATCTTCCGCCGGTTCTTCGCGGGAACACCCCGTGATAGCCGCCGCGGCGAGTGCCGCCGTGAGAGTCATTATGGCAAATCTGAAAATTCTCATATCTGAAACTACTCTTATTTCAATTACAGTCGGTTTACGATATTAAAGGCAGGCCGGAAGCCATATGCGGCCATGACATGGCCCTGCGGCTTCCGGACCGCCGCAAAATAAATTATTCTTCAGGAATTACATGGTGACATACAAGAATTGCCTGAGGGGTACCGTTTTCATCAATGAACAGCAATGTACCGTCTTTTGAAGTCTCGGCCTCCGAATAAATCATCACCCTGCCTTCTCCTGCGAGATAGGCCTGCAGCCATGACACATCCTCACCAGACCATTCATCGGGCTTCTCGATTCCAATACAAGGGAAAGAGAATAAAAGATCAACCGGAGCACCGTCCCATGTCAGTTCATAGATTGTTGTACAACCATATTCCGAAGACAGCATCATGAAATTACCGGACATCTCAGACATCTTTTCGAGAACAGCGTCAGATTCCCCTTCGATAGTGAATGCGTCACCGCCTCCAATGGAACTGTTCGGGTCATAATTCACGAAAATCACGGCAAGGTCATGGGAGTTTTCATAATCGCCTCCCTTGATAAGCATATAACGTGCGGTAGTATCCGCCGCCATAACCACGAGACTGACTTTACGGCTATTTTCATCCCAGCCAGACATTTGAGCCCAGTAATCCTCACTCATCTGCACTCCGTTATCACCGTATTCATACAGTGCCAAGTCTGCAAACGGTTCTTCTTCTGTGTAAGAGAAAGTGAACGGGGTCATCTGCTTGGTTATCGTCAATTTGTAATAATTCTCAAGACTTACATTTGCAAAGGTTCCCTTGACGGCATTGATCCACGAATTAGCCGGGTCTGAAGGATCTGCGTTTTCAAGCATTGCTCCGTAGTTGGCAAGCGCATCGTTATCAGCTGAAATGACTCCGCTGACTCCTACCTTGCCTTCCTGGGAAATCGTCGAATAAACCTTGTAGTTGTCGGAAATCTCCGTCCTGTCTCCATTGAACAGCTGGACAGAAGGGTCGGACAGCTGCGATACGGCAGGAACGATTACAATCTCCGCGCTACGGGCTTCCTCCGTGTTCGGATCAAGGTTGAAATACAGGCCTGAAGTCTTGAGGACATCATCTTCATTCTCAGGCATGAGAGAGAGGTGAAGCCATGAACCTTCCGCCTCTTCCGGATTTTCCCCCACCTTGACTGCACTCAGGACGGTGTAATTGCCGCTGTCCTTGGATACGGCATAGACCTGGGTCCCGGCCACTCCGACTACGGAACCGGAAAATTCCCTTCCCATACCATAAGGATCTTTATAACTGCCGCCTTTGTCGAACTCGCCGCTCTCCGGCAGCTGCACTTTAAGGAGAGAATTAAGGTTGTTCAGACGGAGCGTGACTTTCTGCGTTACCTCCCTCGGATTTTCCGAGTCTTCATCTACGACAAACACGAGTTCACCAGACAAAGCATACAGATTGGTATATTTGTCATTCAGGCCGCGGAGACAGATGCAGGCAGGCACGTTGGCCTTTGACGAAGTCGCATATCTTCCGCTTAATTCGACCGCTTCTACCCATTCAGGACAGTCTTTCAGTCTCCAGTCGAAATTGGCCTCGACCTTGAGGTAGGTTTCGATGACATAGTTGGGCTCCGTACATCTCAAATCGATGACATAACTTTCCTGCTCTGCAAAAGTCTTGTTTCCGAGTCCGCCGTCATTATATTCGAATTCCTCATATTCTTCGTCAAACACTGCCGGATAAACTTTGAAAAGCTCTTCTTTTCCGTTGCGGTGGAATTCCGCGATTGTCTTTTCGACATCAGCCATCGTCATGATCAAAGAACACTTGCGCTGCTCGAAGTCATCGCTTTCAATCGCCGTGACAGTGATTTCGTGCGAACCTGCCTTGCCGCTGATACGCGGAAGGACGTCATCGTTATACTTCAATTCAAAGAATTCGGTATCACCGGCAAGTTTGATTTCCCAATCAAGGTTAGGATTGATTGTGAGTTTATATGGTTTTCCTGCTTCGATAGTTTCGTTAACCGCTTCAGGGAAGATCGGGGCTACGTCCTGAGGGTCCTCGTCAACGGGGTCACAGGAGGTTACAGACGCAGCCGCGCCGATAAAAAGGGCTGCTGCAATTTTCCAGAGATTTGTTTTCATAAGTCTGTAAATTAATGACTATAATTAAAAAAGAGTAAGTTAAGTTTTGGAGGTCAATAAAGGTCATGATCCGGCGGTGTGGTCGCCATAGTCATTCCGTCTTCCTTTATCAATCTGTGGGCTTCTTCCTTGCTGACCCACTCCATTATGTTGTAGTAGTAACCTACCGTTCCGTATTCCCCAGCAAGAGATGAAACATAGGCTCTCATCGCAACTGTCAGATAGTCCTGGCATCCGTAGAAATAGGAAGCATACGCTGAACTGCCTTCGATGCGGATTTTGTTGTCGCCCCTTATGATTCCGAAAACAGTCCATTCGTCCGCAAGCACCTGGTCTTTCTCTATGTCCACGGTCGGTTCTTTCGGATCTTCAGGATTGAAGGTCAGGTTTACGTCATAGCCGTCATAAAGCCAGTCATGACATACAATCGTGTTTTTCAAAGTCTTGTGCGGTTCCGTCCATATAAGCCGGGTAGCATTGCCGTCCAGCGAATAATTGACGAGGAAGGTAGACGAGACCAGACAGTATCCCAAGAAATTGTTTATGTCGAAAGGACAGACTTTCAGCAGCACGCACTTGGTCCGGGTGGCGAATTTCTCGTCAGAACCGTAAACCGGCATTCCGAGTTCCTCCGGAATCACAAGTCCGAGCGTGAATCCGAGAGAATCCGTGTCTTTGATATTCTCATTGAAGCCTTCGACTTCCACGTCAGCACGGCGTTTCCCGGCCGGAATGACTATTGTGTTGGATTTCAGGCGGTAATGGTAGTTCTCTATCGCGTTGCTGCCCTTGTCTATGATCTCCACGGCAAACGTGCGGTCATAGTCACAGGCTACAGTCGAAACCACAGGGACTTTGAACGTCTCGTTGTCTATGACAGGATAGATGCCCAAAGTGTCGGCGAACATGACATACTCCGCACCGTCGGCTTCGAATCCGTAGTCATCCTGCCGGCAGGACCAGAAAAGAACCACGAAGATTGAGACAAACAGTATTTTATAAATATTCTTCATATACAAGCATTTATCAGTTTGTTATAGACCCGCATAGCCCGGATTCTGCTCGATGTCCGTATCAGGGGACTCAATTTCATGGTTCGGAATCGGCCATGTGAAACGGTAGTCTCCCGCCTCGATTTTGAGGGAACTGCCCTGTTTGAGGGAATTGGACTGCGGGGTGCGCTCGAAGCCCTTGCCCCAGCGTTTCAAATCGTTGAGACGGAATCCTTCCATATAGAGTTCGCGTACACGCTCGTCCGAAATCACTTTGAGCCAGTCTTTTTCGCTTACGGAAACGTTTCCGCCGCTTGAATACCTCTTCTGGCGCAAAGTCAGGAGGTCGGCCTGCGCCTCTCCGAATTTCCTCTGATGGCAGAGAGCCTCCGCCCTGATCAGATACAGCTCCGAAAGTCTCAGCACCTTAGGCATATTGACATGATATATGCGGTTTGCCATCAGGTTTCTGTTGCCCATATATTTCACAAGCAACGGCCAGCTGAGCCCGTGAGGGTAGCCTGTAGTGACATCCGCAAAGAAAGCCGACGCCCTGAGGTCGCCGCTGCCGTACAGGTTGACTGCCCATGTGGCAGGCACATAATCCGGATAGTAATTCACGTAATCCACGTTCAGATTGAGGAATATCGCTCCGAGCGCACCGCCGTAAGATGTCTGGGTGAAGCCGACTTTCCATATAACCTCGAATGAAGAGTCGTACTGCCACATATAGTCGTAATAATTGACGGGGTTTCCGTTCGCATCCGTGGTGTAGGTCGCAGTGGCATCCGCGAGACGGAAAACACCGCTGTCGATGACTTCCGAGGCGTGTTTGACAGCATCGTCCCAATGCCCCATATAGAGGGCTGCCCTGGCGTGGAGTGCGTGGGCGGCGGCTCTTGAGAACCAGACATTGTTGTATGCATCATCATCCTCGCTTATCATGGCCTCCGCCTTTTCGAGGTCGCTGAGCACCAGGTCCCATGAATCTTTGAGTGATGCCCTTCTTGCGGTTTCATGTCCGGAATAGGTCTGTCTCAGAACGACTCCCAACTCGTTCGCGGCCTTGGCATCGTCGCCCACAGCCGCAGGATCTGAAGCGTCAGCCGTGAGAGGATAGGCTTTGCAGAAACATTTTATAAGCTCTGAATAAGCCATCGCACGGGCGCAGTAGACCTCTCCTGTCCAGCTGTCAAGATGTTCGATCTCGGCGTCATCGACAAGTGACGCCCTGAGCGGACCGACTTTTTCGAGGAAATAGTTGCACTGTCCGATTATGGTGTTGAGTGCCGCATAGACATCCTCTATTTCCGGGTTGGTGGTGCGGATGTTCCATTGCCAGATGTCGCCATGGATGTTGGTGAAACCGTCCACTGCATACACGAGATCTGCCTGTACATCCGGCAGATATGTGAGATAGCCGCTGAACAATGCCGAAGACTTGTAATAAGCATAGATGCCGTAAAGGTGCTGCTCCGCATCCGTAATGCTTTTCATTGAATCCTTTTCGAGCAGGGCGTCACCGGGATATTTTTCCAGACATGACTGGGCCCCGACCAAAACGGCAAGCATTACAACTGCACTGCGTGTTATATTCTTCAATTTCATACTCGCAATTTTTAGAAGGTTAAGTCAAGACCGAAAGTAAACTGGCGGGACATAGGATATGCCGCAGCATAAACATTGGAAGAGCCCTCCGGGTCAAGACCGGAAAAGCCTGTCGCCGTGAAAAGGTTCTGCCCCTGGGCATAGACCCTCAGGCCTCTGATGAATCCTGTCTTTTTGAGGATATTTGCAGGCAGGGAATAGCTCAGCGTAAGGTTTTTCAATCTCAGGAACGAGGCGTCCTCGAGAAGACGGGAGTCGAATTCGGTGTAGATGCCATGACGGGGGATGTCGGTTATGTCACCCGGCTGTTTCCATCTGTCGAGAAGACGGCGGGACTGGTTGTAGGACATGAACCTTCCGTTGGACTCGTCGAAATAGCGGTCATTGTTAATCATATAGCGGCCCGCCACCCAGCTGAACTGGGCGTTGAGGGAAAGTCCGCGCCATGAAAGTATAGTCCCGAAACCTCCAAGCCATGGAGCGATGGAACTTTTGCCCATGAGCACCTTGTCGGAGTCGCGGAGTTCCGTGGTTATCTGCCCGTCCTTAGTGAGCCAGAGTGCATCTCCGTTGGCAGGATTTACGCCGTAGAAACGGTTCATATAGAACTGGTTGAGCTGCTGTCCGACTACGAGCTTCGTCGCGCTGTTGGCCGGCTCGTATTCGGTGACTCCATTGTAGAGTTCCACAATGGTGTTGGCATTGTAGCTTACATTTGCGCTGACTGACCAGTTGAAGTCCTTGTAGCTGATGATGTTGGCGGCGAGATTGAGTTCCGCACCGAGGTTCCTCATCGCTCCCACATTGTCCCATTTGTAGCCGAAGCCGTTGGAAGTGGCATAGGAAAGAGGGACTTCCATAAGCATATTGCTTGTCTCCTTGTCGTAGAGTTCAAGGTCTACGTTGAGCCTGTTCCAGAATCCGAAATGGAAACCGAGGTTGGTGGTCCATGTCTTCTCCCATTCAAGGTCCTCATTTCCTAACTGTATGGGCACGACACCGGCATTGCCGACATAGTCAAGGCCGCCGCCCACGAGGGCGAGGTGTTCGTAATTAGGGATGGACGAGTTTCCTGAAGTACCTGTACTGAATGAAACCTGCGCATTGGTCAGCCATGAAGCCGTGTGCTTCATGAAATCCTCGTTGCGCATATTCCACATGAATCCCGCTGACCAGAACCCTGCGAAACGGCCGTTGGTACCGAAACGGGAAGAGCCGTCAGTACGCGCAGAAAGTTCAAGATAGTATCTTGAAAGGTAGTTATATTCTCCGCGGGCGAAGAAAGATACGAATGAATAGTCAGAAGTTGGCGTACTGCTCCACGAGGTTGCACGGGTACCTGTCGATATGTCCGTCAGAAGGTCGTTGTTCTGTCCTGCGGTTGACACGCCGAAACTCTCGTACCTGTAGCTGACTCCCTCCTGTCCGAGCATGAAGTTGAAGGAATGGATGTCTTCAATGTCGAACTGGTAGCCGATAGTGTTGGAAATGCTGAGCGTGAGGCCGTCGGAAGAACTTCTGGATGCCTTTCCCTCGCCCATGTTAGGAGCGTAAGTCGGATTGGACTTGCTGAATCCCGTGTTGTGGGAATAGTCCGCAGTGAACTGGGAACGGATATTCAGTCCCTCGATCGGGGTCACCTCTGCGAATAAGGTGGAAATGGCCTTGTATTTCTTGTAGGTGCGGGGGTTGTTCTCCAGCCATTCGAGCGGGTTCTGCCCCTGCCATTTCCAGGAACCGTCGCTGAGTGAAGTCAGCGAGCCGTCTTCCTTGAAAGGATTCCAGTAAGGAAGCATGAAACGGGCAGCGGAAATTGGCGCGAGGGTGTTGTAAGTTCCCTCGTCTGCCTGCTCGATATTCTGGTACCCGAGCATGGTGTTGGTTCCCATCTTGAGCCATGAAGCCATCTGCTGCTCCACATTGAACCTCATCGACCAGCGTTTGAAATACGAACCCGGGGCGATGCCGTCCTGGTCGTAGTAACCTCCTGAGATATAATAGTTTGTCTTGTCGGTCGCACCTGAAACGGAGAGCTCGTAACTCTGGAGGAACGCTGCGTCATTGTAGACTGCATCGAGCCAGTTCACGTCTGTACGGGAAAGAACATCATAATCCTTGCCTGCCGTCAGCCCGACTTCTTTTTCATATTGAATCCTCTCTGCCGTGTTCATCAGATCCCAGTTGCCGTTGGCTATGTCGGAGAAACCGAGCTGCATACGGTAGTTTATCTGAGGTCTGTCGGTGTTGCGCCCGCGCTTGGTGGTGATGACAATCACGCCATTGGCTGCCCTTGC
>CABQAB010000064.1 GCA_902461985.1 uncultured Bacteroidales bacterium
TACATGTTCTATGCCCGCCCCTCCACTTTCGACAAGACCAAGTTCCCGGGGCATATCGAACTCTTCGACTACACTTTGCCGGAGGGGGAAACTGATGCCGGGACTCCGGTTCTTCTTGAAATGTTCGAATGGATGAAGAGCAAAATCAGAAACATCAACGAGCACGACCCCGAAGCCACTTTCGCACTGTATGTGGATGACATCCGCAGCCGTATCGGCTATTTCTGGTTCTCCGAACTGGGAATCGCCCCGGAGCGCGTGAAAGTGACCCTGCTTTCCGACGGAAACTGGACATACCAGACTTTCTTCGACGAATTCGGAAGCAGCCTGAAAGGTAAAAAGGCATGGAACAGGTATGTGGAAGAAATCATGGAACTGGACTGGAAAGAGGGTACCACACAAGACCCATATAAAGGGACATTAAACGAACTGAACGGGAACACCCGCTGGTGCTACTACCTTTCATGCCACCCGCGTTTCCGCTATCTGATGCACGACGGTTCACTTTTGGAGACCAAAGACTCCTATGTGAAGGAACAGATGACAAAGATGCACATCTGGAACCAGAGCCCGTACCAGATGCTGGACAAACTGAGTCCTGAAAGATACCGGACATTTTTTGACATGGCATCATTCGACAGCAGCGAGTTTGACAGGCTTTTCGATGCATCGCCGAAGCCGAACCTCATCATTCTCGGAACGAACCCGAGAACGGACGAGGAAAAAATCGCCGAACAGAGGAACTTCACAAGGGCGGTCTACGAAAAATACAAAGACAGCTACGATATTTTCTTCAAGCCACATCCGTCCGACAAGTCCAGCGAGAACTATGAAACCGAGTTCCCCGGAATGACAAGGCTTCCACGCGCACCGTTCGAGATGTTCCTATGGAAACTCGGAAGCAAGATGGACATTCTCGGAGGCTACCAGACTACAAGTCTCCTCACCTGCCCTAAGGAGAAAGTCAAATTCCTTTTCCATAAGGGACCTGAAGACCTGCCCAAGCCGCTTGACAAGCTTTTCGCGGACTCAGACGTGGAGTGGATGGCAAAGTAAACCTCTAACAAAGAGTTTGCGTCAAATGGACGAGAGGCAGTCGTAGACGGCACCGGAAATCTTCGCGATTACCTTTTCAGCATCAGCCTGCTCGCCTTTGAAATCACGGACGAGCACGGCGATGGAATATGATTTCCCTGACGGCAGGCGGACATGGCCGCCGTCATTGACAGCCATGACCTCGCCGCTGGAATTGACGTAGCCTGAACCGGTACGGTGGGCGAAAGACAGTCCATTCTGTGCAGGAAGACCTGCAGTTATGCGGGCAAGCCCGGTGTCGCACAGCCTCATGGCACGGATGACTGCATCCTGCTTGTCCCTGCTCACTATATCCATGGTGAAGATTCTGTTCACGAGACTGGCATACGACAATGGTGACGAACAGTTGTCATAGCTCCGGGAATGTTCCTCCTGCATTTCAGATTCCTTCCAGCGGAGACGGAAACTGTCTTCCGGCAGCAGGCTGCGGACATAGGCGTCGGTCCCGGCGACTGACACGATTCTGTCGAAAAGGATGTTGCTCGCATTGTTGTCGCTATGGATGAGGAGCCAGTCGAGAAGTTCTCCCACCGTGGTTTTGAGAGTTCCTCCGGTGTATCCATCTATCATAGGACTCCATGTGTTCCTGTTCAGTTCACTTTCCGGCACGTCGACAATCATGTCAAGCCCCTCGCCCCGTATGTCAAGGACATGGCACACGGCTAAGGCCTCATGCAGCTTGAACATGCTCATCAGCGGATAATCCGCCGAATTGTTGAAGACTATCGTGTCCGCACTGTCCGTTATGACAGCCACGCCGAACCGTCCCGGCTGCCCATCGGTTATCTCCTCCAGGCGTTCTACGAGCCGTTCATGTGCTTTGGAATCGTCTTTTCCACGCTGACAGCCGCAGGATACGGGAAGAAGCAAAGTGAATGGAAGGGCCGCCGCGATAACGGCAACATTTTTCACGGCCCGCATACATACCGCGCCGACAGCACTCGAATGTCGTAAAAAAGAAAAAATCATATCTTCATCTGATTAGATTTTCCAGTGCAAAAGTCTTTCTGAAGGGCCTGCGAGACATTTATGATGTAATCGCCCATACGCTCCAGTTCGCTCACCACATCCATGTAATAGACACTTGACTGGTATTTCCTGCTGCCGTTTTCAATGCCTTCGATCTCCTCGTCGCGGAGACGGTCACGCATTGCGTTGATGCGATTTTCAGCCTCATAGGCATTCGAGATGTCGTCCAGACCCTCCTCGCCGGCTGCTTCAAGATTGTGTATCATCACACCGAACGCTTCGTCCACACGCGAAATCATGCCATTGACATTCTCCGTCTCAGGAACGTCAAACGACTTCCCATGCCCGTTCCTGCGCACAAGAATACGGCTGATGGACTCCCCTGAATCACCCAAAGACTCCAGTTCACCGATTATCCTGTACATGGCCTTGACTCTGGACGCCGTGAGGACACTGATTTCCGCTGACGTAACGGAATTGAGGAAAGCGGCTATCTCTCCCTCGATACGGTCCGATATCTCTTCATATTTCACGAGTTTGGCCCTCAGTTCCTCAAAACGGTCCGGAGACTTCTCATTGACTGCTTCCCTGACATATCCAAGCCCCCGGCGGGATATTTCCGCGAAATGCACTATTTCCTTTGAAGCCTGCTCTATGGCAAGTTCAGGTGCGGAAATATGACCTGCATCGATATATTTGAGCCTGAAAACCTCGTCCTCGCTGTTTTCAGGAGACTTTATGAGGAAAGTGACGATTTTCTCTATGGCCCCGGAAAACCATATCAGTACGAAGGTGTTGATTACGTTGAAGGAAGTGTGGAGCATGGCCAGCCCGTACAGAGCCGCAGTTCCACCCGGACCAGACGGGTCATCTACAGCAAACCCTTCCGCAGCAGGATTCGGAAGACCGAACCATGTGATGATCAGTCCCACCATGGAAAGGAACGGCTTGAACAGAATCAAGGCCCAGACAACTCCGAACAGATTGAAGACTGTATGCGACAGGGCCGCCCTCTTTGCGGACACATTACCCACCGAGGCCGCAATATTGGCCGTGATTGTGGTTCCTATGTTCTCTCCAAGCACCATCGCACACGCCATGTCGAACGGTATCCAGCCCATGCTCAGCATTATCAGCGTTATTGCCATCGTAGCGGACGAGGACTGAAGGACAAGCGTGAGTACGGTGCCGAATGCAAGGAAAATAAGAACTGACCAGAAACCGTAGCCCGACCATTCACGCACGAATGCCAGAACTTCAGGAGTCTGTTTCAAGTCCGGGACGGACTCCTTCATGAATGAAAGTCCGAGAAAAAGCAGTGAAAAGCCTACGACAAGCTCTCCCCAGTTCCGTCTGACGCTCCTCTTTGAGTTTGAAAGGAGAAAGCCGGCAAGCATCAGGGGCACGGCGAGGACGGAAATGTCAGCCTTGAAACCGAGCCATGCAACGAGCCATGCAGTCACCGTCGTACCTATGTTTGCACCCATGATTACCCCTATGGCCTGTACAAGGGTAAGCAGTCCGGCATTGACGAAGCTGACAACCATCACTGTCGTAGCGGAAGAAGACTGGATGACGGCAGTGATTCCAAGTCCGGTCATAACTCTTTTGAAGGGATTTGACGTCATGGATTCCAGAAACCCTCTCAGGCGGTCTCCGGCAGCTTTCTGAAGTCCGGAGCTCATCAGGTTCATTCCATAGAGGAACATTCCCAAAGCCCCGAAAAGCGTTAAAATCTGAAGAATTCCCATAGTATTTAGTAATTTGAATAAAGTGCATCAATTACTATTGAATAAGATAAATATTGTAGACCACGAACGCCAGAAGCATCACTGTTCCGCCGGCCCTGCCTATTCTCCCTCTTATGCCGAAAAACAGAGGCAGCATGGCCGCCGCAGTCATCACCGCGAAATCTATGTCTGTAATCCCGGAAGAAGTAAGACCTCCGGCCTGCGAACTGAGACCGAGAATGAGGGTCAGATTGAAAATGTTGGAGCCTATGACGTTACCTAAGGCCAGCTGGGTGTTTTTCCTGAGCGCGGCAGCAATGGATGCCGCCAGTTCGGGAAGAGAAGTACCGCAGGCTATCAGGGTTATGGCGATAACGGCCTCGCTCATTCCCCATGCCTTCGCTATGACTATGGTCTTGTCCACGAACAGTTCGCAGCTTATGATGAGTACGGCAAGCCCCGCGGCGACCTTCAGGAAGGCAATCCATAATGGAGCCGCATCAGACTTTGCGGCGGGATTTGCGGTTGAGTTTGCAGCTGGATTTGCTTCAGAGTTTGCGACAGAGTTCGCAGCATTCTCTGCAACGGGCCGCATGTCCCGCCGCAGAGAATACCACATGAAAAATGCGAAGCACAGGAGAAGAACCACCCCGTCCACCCGGCTGATGAAAGCCGGACTTCCGTTGAAGAAATTGGAAGTCAGCATCCATGAAAGCACCGATACGAAAATGCAGAACGGAATCTCGAACCTCACATTGTTCCGGCTGACTGCCACGGGAAAGAACAATGCGGTGAGTCCGAGTATTCCAAGGATATTGAAAATGTTCGACCCGACGACATTGCCTATGGCCACGTCCGGATTGCCGTGCATGGCGGACGAAAAGCTTACCGTGAGCTCCGGCAGAGAAGTCCCCACCCCGACTATGAGTGCGCCTATGAGAAAATCGGACATGCCGAACCTCTTGGCCACTGAGACGGCTCCAGATACCAGAGTGTCAGCTCCCAGGACTATTCCTGCCAAAGCCAACGTCAGAATGACATATTCCATGGCCAGTTCTTTATTTCACGAATTTCTCCGCCTCCGACAGATCAAATTCATACATTCCGGTACAAGGCTCGTATCTGTAAGGAATGTACGAGAACAGACGGAGATAAGCCTTGCCTGACTTCCGGCTGCTGTAGATGTCGAGACGCACAGCCGTGCCGCTGTCCTCCCTGCTCCCGTCGAAAGCCTTGTTGTCTCTGAGAGCCATTGATATAGTCTCTTTCATATCCTGGGCGAAATAACGCTCCGTCTTCATGTACCTCGCTCCGGAATCCTTGTCCTTATACCCTGTTTTCATGAATATCGCCGTCGCTGCTCCAGAAAAAAGGAGAAGCCAGCCGAGAAGGTTCAACGATGCAGGCAGGGGACAGAGAATCATCGTCACTCCTGAAACTGCCAATATAATATCTGTCAGGATATCCTTCATGGACCTGACCTTAACGAATTCTTTTTCCATAATACAATTGAATTGAGTTTTTATACAATAATAAGCGCGGCTGCACCGGGCCGCATGGGATTATAGAAAAATTCTAAATCAGGAATCTGCAGAGCTTTGCAAGATATTTTCCTCCTAAGTGGAAGGAAACTGCCCTGGAGCAGTACCGCCCTGATGCACATGCCGGAATCACCGGCCTCGCTGTCACCAGAGGACAACGCGCTGCGAAACCTCCGCCAGCTGGACGGGATCCGCCACGACCCGATGAAGGGCGACCGTCAAACCACTCTGCCGGACGTGAAAGACTGAATTCACTATCTATGGGAGAAAGTGCAGGTCGGCAACACTCCTGCAGAATGGCGGGACCGTTGTCCGGCTCTATGCCGTCGCCGCCGGCTTCCGGCACGAAATGCCCGAGGACAAGCAGAGAGACTACTGCCAAGAAGATATATACGAACCTTTTCACAATACGAACAATCTTCTACCTATAAAAACATTTTCAACTGCAAAAGATGTACTTCACAGGAAACATACTGTTCAGAACAATGAGTTCAGCACCGCGGCGAGACGATAGCCGGCAACGGCCAGCCTCTCCTCAAGCATGGGAGAGAAGTCATAGACGAACTTGTACGAAAGTTCCGCCTTTGGAAGACCTCCTACATAATCGTAAATCTCCGATGCACAGGAAGAGGTTTCCACGAGCCAGTCCTCGAATGAACCTTCCGCGATATTCCGGCGTTCCCTGCATGAGGCCCTGTCAATATGTTCCGTCCATTCGGTGTAGCTCCATTTTCTCGCGGACTCTATCAGCCGGCTGTCCCACACGGAATGGAGGTTCGTGTTCTGCCCGAACCACTTCACCTTCACCCTGTTGCCTCCGAGGTCCGACAGGTGTCCGGCATGCATGGGGCAGTGGAGATCCCCCACCATGTGCACAATCATCATGATACAGTCGGACTTCAGACTGTCAGACATGGTCCTGCGGTTTTTCCGGAACTCGCGCGTCAGGCTGTCAAGAGCAGTGACTACGTCACCTTTGGGATTTTTCGGCATAGAGCTGTATGTCTCCCCCTCGTCTATGTTGGCGTAATGCCATGTCTTTGTCGCGTCATATCCGTCTTTCCAGTACGGAGAATTCTGGACATTGTCCATCCACGAGGAACTGTATATGATTGAACGACCGTCAAGAATCTTTTTCAATTCTCTCTTCGTGCGCGGAGTCAGATGCCTCTGGGCCACCGATGCCACTATGTCATGTCCTTTTGCACCCCAGCCGGACGCCGGCAGGCAGACTGGCAGCATGAGAACGGCCGCCAGAACAAATCTGAAACAATTCATACAAGAAGTTGTTTAAGTTTTCCACAGATGTTTTGCACTCGCAAAATTAGCACATAAAAACCTGCCGTCAAAAATTTTCTGTCAGAATCTCTGCATCGCTCTGCGCCCTGCGATTACCTTCCAATGTCAAACTTTCGAGTCAGGGGCGGAAACAAATTGCAGACCTGCCGAGTTATCGTAGCAAGTCTTTCAGTATTTTTCGTATATTTGCGCTCCTATGCGACAACATAACAATAACACTATATGGCTTCACTGAAAGAAAAAATCGGATACGCCCTTGGAGACGCAGCTGCCGGCGGCATTACCTGGAAAGTGATGAGCATCGCCTTCCCTCTGTTTTTCACCAACATTTTCGGACTTACGGTCGCAGACACTGCAACGCTCATGCTTGTCGCGAGACTGTTCGACGTGGTTACAGACCCCGTGATGGGAAGCATAGCCGACCGCACCCGCAGCCGCTGGGGCACATACCGCCCGTGGCTCATATTCGGAGCGGTTCCTCTCGGACTCGTATTCGCGCTGCTGCTGTTCACCCCCGACTTCGGACCGGTGGGGAAACGCATCTGGGCATATTCCCTCTATCTTCTCATGATGGCTGTCTACACGGCCGTCAATGTCCCTTACGGCTCGCTTCTCGGAGTGATGACCGACGATGACAACGAAAAGAACCAGTTTTCGTCATTCCGCATGGTGGGGGCATACGCAATGGGCTTCATAACCCTGCTTTCGTTCCCGTATCTCCAGAAACTTGTCGGCGGCACTCCCGCGCACCAGTACGCAGTCCTCGGCGCGGTTCTCGGAGGCATTGCAGCCCTGATGACACTTGCCTGCGGACTGCTTACCAAAGAAAGGCTCAAACCCGTACGAGCGGAAAAGTTCTCCCTGAAACCTTTCGCCGACCTGTTCAGGAACAAGCCGTGGATTTACCTGACCCTCGTCGGGATATGCAGCAATTTCTTCAACGGATTCCGCTATGCCGTAGCAGGCTATATGATTACCTACTGTCTCGGCGGAGACGTCACTGTCGGAAGGCTTATCATCAACTACACGGTATTCATGACTTTCGGAGAAGTGACATGCATGATTTTCGGCGGACTCTCGCCGGCTTTCGCCAAGTGGGCAGGCTCAAAATCCAAGGCCTTTTCAATAGCCACAATCATCTGCATAGTGACTTCCGTGGCATTTTTCTTCATCCCCATGGATGCTTCATTCATCTGGCTGATGATTGTCTGCGTAATACTCACCTCTATCGGAATCGGACTCTATTCTCCGCTGATGTGGAGCATGTACGCTGACGTCGCCGACTATGCAACGGATAAAAACGGAGTATCTTCGACCGGCCTGATATTTTCTTCCGGCACGATGGCCCAGAAATTGGGAAGCGCAATCTCCGGAGCACTCGTGGCTCTGCTTTTGGGAATCGCCGGGTTCGTGTCCGGTACTGACGTCAACGGAGAGACGGTCATCACCATCACGAACGAAGAGTCCGTCCGCAATATGATATGGGCGCTGTTCTCTCTCATCCCTGCAGTCATTGCCACAATAATGCTGGTTCTTGTCAAACTTTATCCGATTAAAAAGTAAAACCTGACAGTACAGCACATCTATAAGAAACTGCTTTCAATGGATGAAGAGAAAACACTGCTCGAACATGGCGTGAAACCCACCGCCGCAAGGCTTATGATACTGCGCACGATGCTGCGCGGCGGAAGGCCTCTTTCCATGTCGGAAATAGGCGATGCCCTTGAGACCGTTGACAAGTCGGTCATTTCACGCACACTGTCACTTTTCCGCAACAGTCACCTCGTCCATGTCATCGAAGACGGCTCCGAGAGTCTCCGCTATGAGGTCTGCCACAGCACTCGCGGGGACGCCGACGACGACGCCCACATCCATTTTCACTGCGAAAAATGCGGCCGTACATTCTGCCTTGAGAATATAGCCATTCCCAAAGTCTCCCTCCCGGAGGGCTTTGAGGCACATTTCACGAACTGTGTCATCAAAGGTCTATGTCCGGACTGCGGCGGAGACCGTGTAGAATCTGTATGAAAATTATGAACGGGAAAAACATCATCCGGGTAAAACGTTATGAATCGCCATGCGGCGTATTGATGCTCGGCTCATTCGGCGACAAACTATGCCTGTGCGACTGGCAGGTGGAGAAACACCGCGACCATGTGGACAGGCGGCTGAAAAGAATACTGAACGCCGAGTTCAAGGAGGAAACTTCGGAAGTAATCGAGAAAGCGGCGATGCAGCTTGATGAGTTTTTTGCCGGGAAACGCAGGGAGTTCGATGTGCCGCTGCTGTTCGCCGGTACTGACTTTCAGAAAACGGTATGGAAAGAATTGCTTAAAATTCCTTTCGGCCAAACGATTTCTTACGGAGAAATGGCCCGGAGAATCGGTATGCCCAAGGCTGTCCGTGCAGTAGCCAATGCTAACGGCGCAAATTCGATGTCCATTTTCGCTCCATGCCATCGTGTCATAGGCAGCGACCATTCGCTGACGGGCTACGGCGGCGGACTGGATGCAAAACTGACACTATTGAAGTTGGAAGGATTCGTAGACCCCCTGTCTGCCTGACGTCAGACATCCCCTCGGGGGAGCGGAGGTCGAGGG
>CABQAB010000065.1 GCA_902461985.1 uncultured Bacteroidales bacterium
AAATTAAAGCCGGTCTGCCGAGCAGCTGCACCGTCACAGGCATCTGGATTTCGTCCCCGTCCTCATAGACCAGTGTCAGTCTCCTCATGTCAGAGAACACGCCGGAAGTCCTGTTGTTGAAATAGACCCCGGATATGTCACCGAAAAGTTGAGGATGCCGCTCCTCGCAGGAAACCGTTGCAAGGAGGAGCGTCAGAAACAATAGTATAGGTCTGTTCTTTTTCATCAGTTCTGCATTTCTGTATCAGGGAGAGGTACTACGAAAATCTCGTCGCTCGGCTTTATGTTCTTCGATTCGGTCGCGGAAACAAGCACCCTCGAGAACATTCTCTTGTACATGTAGAAGAGCTGTCCTTCGCCGTAGAGTTCGCGTATGTATTCGTATTGCAGGAGCTCCTGCGTAAGTTTCGGCAGAGGGGAGACTCCGCGGTTGCTCCTGAGCTGATTGACATATGCAAGACCGTCAGCCAATGTTTCGGAACGGCTTTCCGCGGCGATGAGATACATTTCTCCCATCCTTATCATAGGAATCATGGTGTTGCGTATGTTGCTGTAGTCCGCCATGTCGGAGTACTTGTAGAAATACCTGTTGCTGCCGGTCGCAATCCAGTTGACTCTGCATCTGTAGTCGTCCTGGCTGCCGCCTGTGTCCGAACCGCCGAAGATAAGCTTTGAGAACACGTCCGGGTCTATCCTGAACACGAAATTCGGGACACGGCTCGGGTCGTAGTAGTTTTTGAAGAGTTCGTTTCTGCTGGCATGAGACAGGGCGAAAATGACCTCGGACGAGAATATCCTGTCAGGGTCTTCCGGAGAGCCCGTGACCAGAGATCTGTCCACAAAGGAGAATATCCCTTTGTTTATCGCGCCTATGACTTCTGTCGAATATGTGAAGGCTGATTTCCTGTCTCCGAAATAGAGGGAAGCCCGGGCAAGCAGGGCCGTGACGGCATAATAGTTCATGCGCAAAGGCCTGTAATACAAGAAGCTTGACGAGCCGTCATTCGGTCCGTCCATCCTCGTGCCCTGGGTGAGAATCGGGTCGGCCGAGAGCAGAATCCTTGCTTCCCGCAGGTCTGCAATTATCTTTTTTGCGGCTTCTGATGCCGGAAGCAGATCCTCCGGAACAGTGGTGTATGCGGTGTAATAAGGTATGCTCAAGGACTCCGGATTGCGGGAGTATACCGGACCGAAAAGCCTGAGCATGTCGAAGTGGAGCATAGCCCTCAGGGCAAGAGCCTCACCCTTGACTATGCTGTAGTTGTCGCCCGAGAACAAGTCTTTCTTTTCGTCTATGGCGTTCAGTATGAGATTGCAGTTCAGAATCATGGAATAGGACTTGTTCCATGTCTCTGACAGCCGGGCCCGCCAGTAGTCCGTCCCGTATTTATACTTGGATATGTCGCTGTAGTTGCCCCAGACGGCATTGCTTGTTCCGATAACGTAGGCCCCTCCCATAATCTCCACCATCTCCACAGAAAGGGCTCCGCCGTAGAGCATGTCACGGTTCAGTTCGATATAGACTCCGTTGAGCTGCCTGATGAAACCGTTCTCCGTGGACTGCAGGTCCTCTCCGGATATTTCGTCATAGGGTTTCACGTCAAGCCAGCTGCAGCCCGGCAGACATAGCATTGCGAGTATTATGTATATAAACTTCTTCATAGTCAGCATCAGAAAGTTATACCTAAGGAGAACTGGAAACTCCTTGCGAACGGATAGTCGATACCTCTCTCCACCTTGACGGTCGAGGCCCTGAATATGTCATTCATGGTGAACTGAAGGCTCATGGCGGAAATTCGCATCTTCCTTGTTATATGCACCGGAAATTCATATCCGAGATTGAACGACTCCCCAGTGAGAGTGTTCTCGTCCATCACGAAGCGGGAGGACTTGTCAGTGGTCTGCACCATGGATATGCCCTTGTAATATGCCTCCCTGTTGTTTTCTGACCAGCGTTCGTACAGGGCTCTCCTGTCCTGGTTCAGATAGACCTCCTCCGTGCCGATGTTCTCTACCTTCTGGAAAACTGAAGAGTTGAAAATCTGGCCTCCGAAGCGGTATCTGAGGTAGCAGCCGACGCTGAATCCCTTATAATAAAAGGTAGTGCCTATCAGACCTTCGAGTTTCGGCTGGGTGTCGCCGACAACCACTTCGTCATCGGCATCGTAGGTGAATGAATATGTCCCGTCCTTCCTGATGAAGAGTTCGCGCCCGGTTGCAGGGTCTATTCCGGCTGAACGAACTGCCCATATGGCCGTAGGACTGCCTCCGTCGTAGTATCTCGTAGTGCCCACAAGGGAGGACTTGCCGCTCTCGTTCAGGGAACTGAAAGCGTTGCCGATGTTGACGTATTTTGACTTCGAACTTGTGGCATTGAGACTTATGTTCCAGTTTATGCCCTCGTAAGGACGATATACAGGGGAGATTTTGAAGGTGGCCTCCCAGCCGTCTGTGTTCTGCCCGCCTGCGTTCATGGCAATTGAACTTACACCCATGGAGCCTTTGGTCGTGATGACTGCCAAAAGCGGATCAGTGTTCTTCCAGAAGTAGTCGAAGGTGAGGGCGATTCTGTTCTGCCATATCGCAAGGTCCAGGCCTAAGTCGTAGTTGATGGTCTCCTGCCATGCCAGTCCTGCGTTGCCGAGGTTCTTGACTATCACGCCGGCTCCGAACACATTGGTCATCCAGCCGTTGAACTGGTATGTGGAGAAGGCCTGGTAAGCAGCGAAATTCTGGTTTCCAGGGTTGCCGACTGAGCCCCTGATCTTGAAAAGCTGGAAGAAGCCGGTCTTTTCAGACAGGAACGCCTCCTTGTGGATGTTCCAGCCCAGTCCGACTGACCAGGTGTTTCTGAAGCGGTTGCCGGTGCCGAACATCGATGCTCCGTCGAGACGGTAGTTCACGTCGAGAAGGTATCTGTCACTGTAGGAATAGCCTCCGTTGACGTAGAAGCTGAGGGCTCTCTTGAGGATTTCGCTGTATTTCGGTTTCTCTCCCTCGGGATAGCCGTTCGCGAAGGAAGGCGCATCGAACTGGTCTTCGGTGAATCCGTTTGCGGAATAGCCGTAAGTGCGGCGGAGATTGTTGCTGAAATTGAATCCTCCCACGGCGTTGACCATATGCTTACCGCCGATAAGGCGGCCGAAAGTGACGGAAGCGTCCCCTTCGTAATAGAGTTTCTTGTTCTGGGAGTAGCTGTATTCCCCCTTTTCCGTTTCGCTGCGGTCATCGAAATCGGAGTGTTGTGGCGAGAGCCTCGTCTCGTCAGTTCTTTCATCCTTTGTGATTCCGAACTTGGCCCTGAAACGCAAGTCCTTGAGTATGAACCATTCGAATACGAAATTGTTAGTGAACCCGAATCCCTTGGACCTGTCGTAGTTGTTGAGATGGGCATTCCATAGAGGATTCGTGACAGGATAGTCGTCGAAATCCTCGTCGGGATAGTAGAGGTATTTGTCTATGCCGCCCTCCGGATTGTATTTCTTGTAATACGGATTCGCCTGTGCGTATTCTGCGAACGACACCACAGGGTCGGACGAGTCGAGGTAATTGATGGTCAGCTTGTTGCTGAACTGGAACTTGCCTGTACGGTAGATCAGGTCTATGTTTCCTTCGAGGGTCTGCCTGTCGGAGTCCTTCATTACGCCTGCGACGCTGTCATAGCTGAGTCCGATGCCATAGCGGATCTTGTCTTCGCCTCCTTCTGCGTAGATGTTGTGCTTGTGGGAGAATCCCACCCTGACAGGCTCGCTCAGCCAGTAGGTGTCGACTCCGCTCTCTATGTCCTTGAGCCTCTGGTTCCTGAGGTCATCGTATTTCTGCTGGTTGAAAGGGTTGCCTGTGTTGTCGCGATAGACTCCCGCCAGGGTCTCGAACTGGAGCTTTTCCCTGGAGTTCATCAGGTTGTAGTCGCTCAAGTCCGCCAGGGAGAATCCGTAGTCGCCCTTATATGAGAACTGCAGCCTTCCTCTTGCAGGTGCCTTGGTCTCCACGACAACCACGCCGTTGGAGGCTTTTGAGCCATAAATCGCAGTGGATGCGGCATCTTTGAGGATGGTGACAGAAGCGACCCTGTTCATGTTGAGGTTCATGATGGTCTCGAGCGTGGTCTCGAAGCCGTCAAGTATGAACAGAGGCTGGTTGGGATCGGAGCCATATTCTTCTTTAAGTCCCACCACGCTGGATTTTCCCCTGATTTCAATGTCGGGCATGGTGTTCGGGTTGGAGCCGAACTGGGAACTCTCCATTATCTTGAATGAGGGGTCGAGGGTCTTGAGGCTCTGGAGTACGTTCTGGGAACCTATGGATTTCAGTTCGTCACTCTTGAATGAGACTGATGCGCCGGTGAAACTTTCCTTCTTCCTTTCATAGACTCCTGTCACGACGACGTCCTGAAGCTGGGTAGCGTCGGTCTCCAATGCTATTATAGCGAAGGAGGATGCGTTTTTCGTGTTGAACTCCTTTATGAAATTCTTGTATCCGACGTATGAGAACGCTACATTGCATTTCCTGTTCGGAACAGTGATTTCATATTGGCCTTCGATGTCTGTGAAAGTGCCAGTCTTAGTCCCTTCGAGCATGACGGTGACGCCTATGAGCGGCTCGCCGTCGTATGCGTCAAGTACTTTGCCGCTCAGCACCACATGGCTGTCGCCGCTTTGAGCCACTGCCAGTTGGGGGCATAGCAGCAACAGCAATGTAATGACCGCTGCTGAGGTCCTGGATTTTATTTTTATGAAAGGCATTGCCATATCTTTATCCGTCATCCGGAATGTTTTTTTGTTATCTCAAAGGCCGAAGGCCGTAGTCGGGGAGACCTGAAATTGAGAATTCAGAGCGTGAGATCCTTTTTCGCGATGTGTCTGGTCGTCTGGATGACAAGACCGTTGCTATGCCTGGATGTCACAGACTACTCTTCGCCGGCAGCCTTGAGCCGTTCGGCATTCTCGGCAATCTGCAGCTGGTCAAGGACTTCCTGAATGTCTCCGTCCATGAATACCGGCAGATTGTACATGGTGTAGTTGATGCGGTGGTCAGTGACGCGGGACTGCGGATAATTGTAGGTGCGGATTTTTGCCGAGCGGTCTCCGGTAGACACCATGGTCTTCCTTTTGGCTGAAATCTCGTTCAGATATTTCTCGTACTCCATGTTGTAGAGCCTTGTCCTGAGTTCCGCGAGGGCCTTGTCGAAGTTCTTCAACTGGGATTTCTCGTCCTGGCACTGGACCACTATACCTGACGGGATATGGGTGAGACGTATCGCCGAATAAGTCGTGTTGACAGACTGTCCGCCGGGACCTGACGAGCAGAATGTGTCCTTGCGTATGTCGTTCATATTCAGTTCGATGTCAAACTCGTCAGCTTCCGGAAGCACTGCTACCGATGCCGCCGAGGTGTGCACGCGGCCCTGAGTCTCGGTCTGGGGGACACGCTGGACGCGGTGTACCCCGGATTCGTATTTCAGTATTCCGTACACTCCTTCGCCAATGACCTTCACCACTATCTCCTTGAATCCGCCGGCCGCACCTTCAGACTGGCTGTTGATTTCCATCTTCCATCCCTTTCTCTCGAAGAATTTGCTGTACATCCTGAAGAGGTCTCCGGCGAAAATGGCGGCTTCATCGCCTCCGGCTCCGCCTCTGATTTCAAGAATTGCGTTTTTGCTGTCCTGAGGGTCGGCAGGAATGAGCAGAAGCTTGATTTTCTGCTCCATATCAGGAATCCGGGCTTCAATCCCGGCTATTTCATCTTTAGCCATCTCTCTCAGTTCTTCGTCTTTCTCCTCGGCTATGATTTCCTTTGCCATTTCATAGGACTCCATCATCTTCCGGTATTCTTCCCCGGCGTCGATGATAGGGGTCAGTTCCTTGTATTCCTTGTTCAGCTGTACATATTTCTTCATGTCCGAAATCACTTCCGGGTCAGCAAGCTGTGCCTGCAGCGATTCGTATTTGTCTCTTAAACCGAGAACTTTTTCAAGCAATGAGTTCTTTTCTGCCATTTGGATTCAGAAGCTGTTTTAATTTTCTTATGATATATTTTCACTGTTGAATAGTTCCGCCTTTCCTGCGGATTCAGCATTTAACCTACAAAGATAAAATCTGTTTTCATTTTTTACAATAGCTGCCCGTTTGGAAATCATAGAATTTCCGGGTCTGTGCCATATCCCCGTATCAGATTCGATTTTTTGCCATTCAAATTTGGCGTTATTGAAATTCGGTTGTAGATTTGTGCCTTGAAAACTATTTATATCTGATTTATGAATTTCGGAATTCTTGGAATTCTTACGCTCATCGGCTCCGTGGGGATGTTCCTCTATGGCATGAAACTGATGAGTGAAGGTCTTCAGAAAGCGGCTGGCAACAGGCTGAGAAACATTCTCGCCATGATGACCAACAACAAGTTCGTAGGTGCGCTCACCGGTATATTCATCACAGCACTCGTCCAGTCATCATCCGCTACGACGACCATGATTGTGTCGTTCGTCAATGCCGGGCTCATTTCCCTGCAGCAGTCAATGGCTGTCATCTTCGGTGCGAACGTAGGTACGACCTTTACCGCATGGATTATTTCGCTTTTCGGTTTCAAGGTAGACATTTCGGCTTTTGCGATTCCTCTTTTCGCCTTCGGTGTGCCTCTTCTCTTCATGAAGAAATCCCCGTACACAAACTGGGGCGAGTTTCTCATAGGATTCGCACTGCTTTTCCTCGGGCTTGACTTCCTCAACGGTGCAGTTCCCGACCTGAAATCGAATCCGGCGGTTATGGATGCGCTCAGACGCTATTCCGACCTGGGCTTCGGTTCGATCATGATATTCGCCGGTGTGGGTCTGGTGCTGACCATGATTGTGCAGGCATCCAGCGCGACCTTCGCGATTGCCTTGATTATGTGCAGCAAGGGCTGGATAACTTTCGACCTGGCTGCAGCATTGGTGCTCGGAGGCAACATCGGAACCTGTATAACCCCTATCATCGCATCCGTTTCTGGAAACGTGATGGCAAAACGGGCGGCTGCAGGGCATTTGCTTTTCAACCTCATCGGTTCTCTCTGGGCGCTCGTAATCTATCGGCCTTACATGAAACTGATAAGCTGGATTACCACCGGCTGCGTCGGTGACCCTAATGCCATTTACAGTTTCGCCAACAATTCGGATCCTGCTGTTGTCACCTCTCTCATGGACGGTTCCATCGACACTTCCGTCCCGGCAAACGCCGAGCTGGCTGCGAAATTTGCAAATATGCAGTACTACGTCTCATTCGGGCTGTCCATGTTCCATACCGTTTTCAACCTTATCAACATCTTCCTTATGATATGGTTCACCAACGGTTTCGTGAAGATCGTGACCTTCCTCGTTCCGTCAGGCAGGAAATCAGAGGAGGACGACCTCGACGGCAAACCTCATCTGGAGTTTATCAGCGGCGGTCTTATGTCTACTTCCGAGCTTTCAATCCTCCAGGCGCACAAGGAAATCCTGCTTATGAGCGAAAGGACTTTCAGAATGCATGAAATGATAGGGCAGATGTATTCGGAAGCCACCGGCGACGAGTTCAACACACTGTTCGAGAGAGTTCAGAAATACGAGAATATCAGCGACAACATGGAGGTTGAAATCGCTTCATATCTGAGCAAAGTGGCGGACGGACGTCTGAGTGACGATTCAAAGCACTCCATCCAGATGAAATTGAGGGAGATTTCCGAGATTGAGAGTATCGGAGACAGCTATTACAACATGGCGAGGATTCTCAAACGCAGGAACGAGAACAGCATAGTCTTCTCCGATGAAATGAACAAGTCCTTTACGGATATGTTTGCATTGGTTGGAGAAGCCTATAAACAGATGTCAGACAGCCTGATCAAGCACCACCATGTTTCGTCAGCAGATCTGGTGCTCACTATGAAGACCGAGTCACAGGTAAATGCTAAGAGGAACGAGCTCAAGGAGAAGAATATCATTGACCTGAATGAGGGCAAATATGAATATGCGACCGGTTCGGCCTATATGGACCTGATTGTCGAATGTGAGAAGATAGGGGACTATATAGTGAATGTCGTGGAAGCTTTAGTAGACCTCAAACCTGGAAAAGGTACAATCGAGAACTGATTTCGGGAAAATTTTCAGAAAATGCCCGTGCGGGTGGTTTCTGAGGACATTTCAAAGCAGATTCAAAGAAATTTTTAATATTTTATGGGCTTGTGCAATGGTTTTGCGCAAGCCCTCTCTAATTTTGCACCATCAAAGGGAGAAAGCCCTTAAGAAGTTGAACAAGAATTTAGATTGCAGAATTATGAGAAAAGATTCCATTATCAGCCTGATGAATACATTCATTTCATCCGACGCCTCTTATGAGAACATAAACGCCATGGTCGCTGAACTCGGACTTGAACTCAATTCAGTCGAATTCGTCATGTAGTTTTCTCTTCCCGGCCGGAACCGGCGGCCGGCGGGATCTGAACGCAGTACGCTTGTTTAGTTGTCCAAGTCTTGCTAAATTTGTGCTTCCAAAATCAAAGCATTTATGAAAGTCAAGATAGTCAATGGCTCAAAATGGCAGTCTCCTGCCTATGCCACAGAGAATTCCGCAGGAGTGGACCTGAAAGCGAATATCGATGAACCGCTTGTATTGGAGCCTTTGCAGAGGGCGGTAATCCCGACTGGGCTCAGAATCGCCCTTCCTGAAGGTACGGAAGCACAGGTGCGTCCGCGCAGCGGCCTTGCCGCCAAGCACGGAATCACTGTCTTGAACTCGCCCGGCACCATTGATGCGGACTACAGGGGAGAAATAGGCGTGATTCTGGTCAATCTGTCCCAGACTCCGTTCACAGTGAATCCCGGGGAAAGGATTGCCCAGATGGTTGTGGCAAGGTACGAGAGAGTCGAGTGGGAAGAGACGGATTCTCTTGACGAGACCGGAAGGGGAGAAGGCGGCTTCGGCAGCACCGGACGAAAATAGGACGTATGTATGCAACCCATTTTACTCGGGGAACTCTCTATTTGCTGAGTTCGGTCGGGATGACACTGATAATATTTTTTGTTTGGCTTGTCGAAAAGGTTTGAAATTATGAATATAGATTCTTTGTATGATATATACCGTTCCTGCGGATGCAGAGTCGCGACTGACAGCAGGAACATAAAGGGAGGGGAGTTGTTCTTCGCACTTAAAGGAGAAAATTTTGACGGTAACGCCTATGTGCTGAAGG
>CABQAB010000066.1 GCA_902461985.1 uncultured Bacteroidales bacterium
AGGCTACCAGTCCGTTTTTGTGGAAGCCTGCAGAAAAGCCGGGATAGATGCCGTGGCCATAGATCCCGAAGAAGCCATACGTCTCGAGAAATCAGTCAATCCTGAAATCACCGGCGCCGTAAAGGTGCCTGACGGGGCGGTAGATCCTTTCAGACTCACCACTGCGAATGTCGTAGACGCGCGGCTCCATGGAGCGGAAGTGCTGATCTACCATGAGGTCACCGGGTTCATAAAGTCCGGAAACAGGATAGTGGGAGTGGAATTGAGAGACAACCTCACCAAGACCGTAACGAAGAAATATGCGGATGTCGTCATCAATGCGGGAGGGATATGGGGACACGGGATAGCCGCTATGGCCGGAGCCTCAGTGAATATGTTTCCGGCAAAAGGTGCTCTGCTGATTTTCGGACACAGGGTCAACAATATGGTAATAAACCGTTGCAGAAAACCATCAGACGCGGATATACTCGTTCCGGGAGACACCATTTCGCTTATAGGCACGACTTCCACGAGAGTCCCTTACGGCGAAATCGACAATATGCAGGTCACTCCGGAGGAAGTTGAAACATTGCTGAGGGAAGGACGCAAGCTTGCCCCTTCACTTGCCACGACAAGGGTGCTGAGGGCATACGCGGGAGTGAGACCGCTTGTGGCGTCGGACGACGACCCTTCAGGCAGAAGCATCAGCCGTGGGATTGTATGTCTGGACCATCTCAGCAGGGACGGCATAGCCGGCTTCATAACCATTACCGGAGGCAAACTCATGACTTACAGGCTTATGGCTGAAATCGCCACCGACCTTGCCTGCAGGAAACTCGGCCGCAAGGCGGTCTGCAGGACAGCAGAAGAAGTCCTGCCCGGTTCTGAAAAGAGCGAGGAAAGGAAAACAAAACTCTTCCCCGGTCTCGGAGGCAGGGCGGCAGTTGCAAGACACGGACAGAGAGCTGGCAAAATCAATGTTTCCAGCGGGAAAAACGCATCCTTGGTATGCGAATGTGAAGAAGTTTCCGTAGGAGAAGTGGAATACGCCCTGCGTGAACTTGACACCCGCAACCTGATTAATCTCCGCCGCAGGACAAGAGTAGGGATGGGTACCTGCCAGGGTGAACTCTGCGCGTGCAGAGCTGCAGGGCTTCTGGCGAAAGCAGGCGGCTGCGCGAGGAAAAGCGCGAAAGATCTCGCCGGGATCATGAACGAGAGATGGAAGGGAATGTATCCTGTAGCCTGGGGAGAAACACTGAGGGAAGCGTACTTCACCTCCTGGATTTACGAGGGAGTGTGCGGACTTGACCGCTTCAACACAGAAAAAGACAGCAATCAAAAGGATTTGCCATGAATTTCGACACCATAATAATAGGAGGAGGGCTCAGCGGACTTGTGGCAGGAATCTCGCTGCAGAAGCGCGGGCAGAAAACCCTTGTAATTTCTTCGGGACAGAGTGCACTGCATTTTTTCTCAGGTTCTTTCGAGTTCTGCAACAGAAGAACACTGCACTCCGAAGCCTTGAAAAGACTGCCTCCGGAACATCCGTATTCCCGCCTCGGAGCGGAAAGGGTCCTTGAGATAGAGGAAAAGGTGAAAGATTTCTTTACAGGGGCAGACATAGCCCTCAGCGGGACTTCAGGCAGAAACCACTACAGAATCACGCCATTGGGTATGCTGAAACCGGCATGGCTGACACTTGACGGTTATGCCACAGTGCCCGAAGACGGAAAACTGCCCTGGAAAACCATCACAGTCGCCAACCTGGAAGGATTCATGGATTTCCAGCCTGAATTCATTGCCTCCGGACTTTCCGGATTAGGTGCTGAATGTAGAATCCGCTCCATTTCCCTGCCGGAACTCGACAGGCTCAGGAACAATCCGAGTGAAATGCGTTCCGCAAACATTGCACGCGCACTCACCGGAAACGTAATCGGGACATTGGCGAGAAGACTTTCCGAACAGGCGGGAGGAAGCGATATCATACTCATGCCGGCAGTGCTCGGACTGGAAGACCCGCGTGCATCCCGCTCCCTTCAGGTCAGGACCGACATACCTGTGAGATTCATCG
Source organism: uncultured Bacteroidales bacterium (assembly GCA_902461985.1). Lineage (GTDB taxonomy): Bacteria > Bacteroidota > Bacteroidia > Bacteroidales > UBA932 > Cryptobacteroides. The sequence continues at coordinate 2,054 of CABQAB010000066.1, forward strand.
CCACCATGCCGCCCTCTGTGCCCGGAATCCGCACCCAGATGATGCTCAAATCCTGTTACACCAAAACAGGAGGGACCTATTTCCTTGGAGATTCGGTGAGCGGAGGAGATTTCGAGCACGGCAGGCTGACAGGCATAAGGAGCGTAAACCACTCGGACAAGCTGTTCCGCGCCGACAATTTCATACTCGCCAGCGGCAATCTTTTCAGCCGGGGGCTTATGACTACTTCAGGAGGTGTCTTCGAACCCGTTTTCGACCTTGATACGGACTGTGAACAGGACAGGACAGCGTGGGCTTCGAGGGATTTCTTCGATGCACAGCCATATATGAAATTCGGCGTGGCATGTGACAGAAAGTTCAGGGCTTACAGAAACGGAGAGACAGTGGAAAACCTATGGGTCTGCGGCGCGGCTTTGCCGGGCTGCAACGCCATCAAGGAGGGTTGCGGAGCAGGAGTATCAATCATCACGGCTATGGATGTAGCCTCCCGGATTGCAGAATCATGAAGACAGTTCCAAATACAGACAACAATTTCGAGCAATGCGTGAAATGTACCGTCTGCACGGTATATTGCCCTATGCTTTCAGTGAATCCGGACTTTCCTGGACCGAAACAGGCAGGCCCTGACGGGGAAAGGTACAGGCTTAAAGACCCGTCGTTTTTCGATGAAGCCCTGAAATACTGCCTCAACTGCAAGAGATGCGAGATAGCCTGCCCTTCCAATGTCAAAATCGGGGATATAATCCAGAACGCACGTCTCCAGTACAGCGCAATCAAACCCGGACTGAGGGAATTCATGCTCTCACACACTGACGTTATGGGAAAACTCGCCACAATCAACGGACCTGTGGTGAATGACACACTCAGGCTCGGGGCGGTGCAGTCAGTCATGGACACCGTCTTAGGCATAGACCGCAGAAGGAAATTCCCTGAATATGCCCGGGAGACTTTCACCAGATGGTTCAGGAGGAATGCAGAATCCGTCCAGAAATCATATAACCGTTACGTCACCTATTTCCACGGCTGCTACGCCAACTACAACTATCCGAAATTAGCCCAGGATTTCGTAAAAATCCTGAATGCGCTTGGCTACGGAGTGCATCTGATGGACAATGAAAAATGCTGCGGAGTCGCCCTGATTTCCAACGGATTCAGGAAAGCTGCGCTCAGACAGGCGAAGAACAACCTCGACTGCATACGGGAAGCCGTGTCACGGAACGAGCCTGTGCTGTCCACAAGTTCCACCTGCGCCTTCACCATCAGGGACGAATACCCTCATATACTCGGGCTGGACAATTCCGATGTCCGTGGCTCTGTCATGCTCGCCACAAGATTCATATTCAATCTGATAGACTCGGGGGAAGTGAAACTCGTGTTCAGGAACGACTACCGCAAAAGAATCGCCTACCACACCCCCTGCCACATGGAGAAATTAGGCTGGTCCATCTACTCTGTGTCCCTGTTGAAAATGATTCCGGGAGTGGATTTCATAACATTAGATTCCCAATGTTGCGGCATAGCAGGCACTTTCGGTTTCAAGAAGGAAAATTACCAGCACTCACAGAAAATAGGAGAACCGCTTTTCCGTCAGATTTCCGAAGTCGCGGCTGACATTGTGGCCACAGACTGCGAGACCTGCAAATGGCAGATTGAAATGAGCACTGACGAGAAAGTCGAAAATCCTGTTTCCATCATTGCCGATGCCCTTGATTTCGAGGCTACGGCAGCTTTAAACAAATGATTATGTATACAGAACTTACAGACAGTCTCAAGACAAGACTTTCAAAAATAAGGCATCTCGCCTTGGATATGGACGGGACCATATATCTCGGCAACCGTCTCTTTCCTTTCACTCTCGATTTTTTAGATACCCTGAAAAAGGCCGGGATTACATATTCTTTCCTGACGAACAATCCTACGAAATCGGTTTCCGACTATCTGAAAAAGCTGGAGGATATGGGAATCGTGGCAGAAGAAGGGAATATGTACACGACGTCGCTTGCCGCAATCGACTATCTCAAAAGCCATTATCCTTCAGCACACAGGATTTTCGCGCTCGGGACCGAAAGCATGGCGGGGCAGTTCGCCAAAGCCGGCTTTGAACTGTGCAGTGACAGTCCGGATGACGTTCCTGACGCTCTCGTGGTAGCCTTCGACCCTACTTTGACGTATTCCCGCCTGTGCAGGGCGACATGGTGGGCGGCACAGGGCATTCCATATATCGCCACCAATCCTGACAGGGTCTGCCCCACCGACCAGAGAACAGTTTTAGTGGACTGCGGCTCGCTTTGCCGCTGCATTGAGGAGGCCTCGGGAAGACGGCCGGACGTGACCTTGGGCAAACCGGACCCTAACGTACTTTACGGGGTCATGGCCCAGTTCGGCCTGGAGAAAGATGAAATTGCGATGGTGGGAGACCGCATCTACACGGACACCGCCACCGCGCACAATGCCGGCACGTTCGGAGTGCTTGTCCTTTCCGGAGAAACCACTCTCGAAACGGCTCTCGAAGTTGAACGCAAGGCTGCCGAAGAGCAGTCACCCGAGTTCTTTCCGCCAGACCTCATCGTGGACAACGTATGGGAATTAGGCAAGATGCTTCTTGCATCGAGAGAGTAGATTCAAAAACCTTTTCAAGAAGGACGGACGGCATTTTTTCAGGATGCCGGACGCTCTTGTGATTCCATATTGACGGAAAACTGTCCAGAATTCGTCCGCGTGGGGATTCGGCCGGGGATCGCGCACCAATGACGGATTGCCCTTGACTGCAGAAGCGAAATCTGTCTTATGTCTGCTGCACTGCAGGCGCGAGAAGATCTGCCCTCCCCTGTCGCTGTTTATGAGCACCAAAGACAATCCTTTGTCGTCGTCAAAGAGATACTTCGAAGCAGGTCCATTGCCGGACGTGCCATGCGCCGCGGAATCATCTCTATATTTCCAATAATCCCCGAGAGTTATGTCCGCACCGCTCGCCTTGCCTCTCAACGGGCACTGCAGGCACGAAGGCCTGAGACTTAATTCATTAAGGAACAGCATCATATAATCATTGTCCCTGTGAATCTGGCTGAAAACTTCCGTTTGCCTTTCATCCGCCGCTTTTCTCGCTGAAACCTTCAAGGAATAATTTTTCCAGCCCCTGCTCTTGTCCCTGAAATTGATTTCCGAAACTGCCGGAGTTCCAAGACTGGGAATCAGAATATCGTTCTTATATGCTCTCCACACATAGGGAGACGGAACCCCGTGGCAGACCACCTCGACAATGAACAGACTGTCGTAGTCCCTGCCTAAAAACGCCCTTAACGCCGCCACATGGCATGGTGTACCCGAAAACATGACCATACAGCCCTCTTCCAACCTCTGCCTTACCTTTTTATACGTATCCCCGACCTCAGCCTGCATATATTTGGCTCCCCTGAGGGACGCCAGCTCATCCATATTCCCACATTCCGCAAAAACCGCCATGCCATCTTCATCCGTACGGACTCCGAAAACGACTCCTCCAGAATCGAGCACATACTTGGCTATCAAGGAGAAAATGCCTCCCGAACTGCTTGCAAGCCGGGTCTGTTCGTCGTCATTCTTCGCTGCATAGACAGCCTTCACCTGCCTTTGGGAATGGGACCTCAACTCCGGACATACCTTCTCGCATTTTCCGCAATCAACGCAAAGCGACTCATCCACCACCGGATATGCGAACCCGCAACTGTCCCTGCGCAGGCTTATGCACTCCAAGGGGCAGACCTGCACACAGGCCTCGCATCCGCAGCAATCCTTTATGTCATCTATTCTTACCATGCAGCGCAGTTTTGATTCTATCCCTGACAAACGACCTCTCGGATGCAGTCAGGCCTATGAAATATGTGGCGACGGAGACTGAAAGCACGGAAGACAGCACCACAGCCGACAGCCTTGCCCAGTCTCCGGGCACAAGACAGTGCAGAAGCAGCGGCAGCACGGCGGAGAGCAAGGCGACTCCTGCCGCTGGCAGATAAACAGATTTCAACCATGTCCGCAACTTTATTCCGATTTGTCCGCGCAGTATAATCATCCGGCTCAGCTGGGCGACAGACTCCACCACAAGATGCACGAGGAAAACCGACCACAGAGGTGCACCGGCCTTGAGGACAGCCCACGAAACCGGCACAATCAGAAGGAGTATCCCCCCTACCACAATCTGGTATCTACGGACTTTTCCTGTCGCCTGGTTCGCTATGATGCAGGGGTTCGCGAAAGTCCCGGCCAAAGAGATGAGCAACATGAAGCGTGTGAACACGACGGCATCCCGGGGCACTTCCACTAACCATAAATCCAGGACAAAAGGCATCTCCAGTACCGCAGGAAGCACTATCATATAGAGCAGACAGAATGAAAAGCGGGCGCTGCGGAACATCAGCCTGTGCATATCCACACGGTTGCCTGCCGACCAGTATTTGGTAATCTGCGGATTGAGTGCGGTCTGGAAACCAGTCACGAACTGCTGGACCATACCCTGCACCTGCACGGCCACTCCCCTCGCGGCATTGGCGACCGAACCGGCAAAAATATTCAGCAGGATGTTCACACCCTGGGTGTAGAGCACAGACGAGAAATTCCCGAGAAAACTCCAGCCGGCAAAAGAGAACATCTCGCGCACCAATTGCCTGTCCGGACGGAGACGGGCGGTGGATTCTGGATAATGGCGGCGGCAATATGCGGTGTATATGAGGCGGACTACAACATAGACAGTCAGAATCAGGACTGCGTAGGTCTCCAATCTGTCGAAAGGCAGCCATGACAGAGACAGGGCCACAAGAAGTTTCAGCCCGACTTCAACAACGGAAATCCAGGCAAAGGCGGACATCTTCTCATGGGCTATGATGTCTGCATTGTACGGCACTGACATTATATTCACCATACACGAGAGCACCGAAGCCTGATAGCCCCACATCGCCGCCGTTTCCCGGCCGGCCGGAATCACAAGCCGGTGCAGCAGAAACCACAGACCGGCAGTCTCGGCAAGAAGCAGGACAATGACGGCTATGAAAAAATGAATCCTTACCGCCGAAGCGAAAACTTCATCTAATCTTTTCCGGTCTCCCTTCCCCACCTCGAAACTCAGATAACGCTGCGTAGCCGACACCATACCCCCGTTGAGGAACGAAAACATGGCCACCACCCCGCCCACCACATTATAGACTCCGAAGTCCTCCACTCCAAGACTTTTCAGCACGATTCTCGAAGTGAAAAGGGACACCGCCATAATGCAGAACATCCTGACATAGAGCATCAGGGTGTTGCGGGCTATCCTCCTGTTATTGTCCGAAATTTCCGGCATAGGCTCAGTCGTTTCTGAAAAGAGCCCTGCAGAGGGCAGGTATGTCAGCGAGTCTGACTATTTCTATTCCCGGAATCTTTATGTCCGGCGAAGAATATGAGGATATGAATATACGGCTGCAGTTCATCCTCGCAGCCTCTGCAATCCTCCTTTCTATCTGGGAGACCGGACGGATTTCCCCGCTCAGCCCCACCTCTCCGGCAAAGCAATAATCGGTCGGAACCGCGAAATCGATGTTGGACGACAATATGGCAGACACGACGGCCAGATCGCAGGCGGTTTCAGAAATTTTCAGACCTCCTGCCATGTTCAGGAACACATCCTTCACGCCAAGTTTGAAACCCGCGCGTTTTTCGAGCACAGCCAAGAGCATATTCAGCCTGCGGGTGTCATAGCCTGTCGCTGAACGCTGGGGAGTACCATACACAGCCGAGCTCACAAGTGCCTGGACTTCAACAAGGAACGGCCTTGAACCATCGAGATGGGCCGCGACCGTGATGCCGCTGAGCCTGTCTGAGTGCATGGGCATCCACAGTTCAGAAGGATTCGGCACCTCCACTAACCCCGTGCCCGTCATTTTGAACACCGCTACCTCGGAAGTGGAGCCGAAACGGTTTTTGATGCTTCTCAGAAGCCTGTACGCACCCCTGTCATCCCCTTCAAACTGAAGGACGACATCCACTATATGCTCAAGAATCTTAGGTCCCGCAATATTCCCGTCCTTTGTTATGTGGCCGATAAGCAGCACAGGCGTGCCGGTTTCCTTGGCAAGCTTGAGCAGCTGCACGGCCGTTTCCTTTATCTGGGTCACGGAACCGGGCGAAGACTCGATGTTCTGCGAATACATGGTCTGGACAGAATCGACCACAATCAGATCAGGCTTCACCTTCAATGCTTCGGAGATTACGTTCTCCATAAGAGTCTCCGGATAAATCAGGCAGTTGGAAAGATCGGCCCCGGGCACTGTGGACATCAGACGCTCGGCCCTGATGCGCACCTGACGCGCCGATTCCTCGCCGGTGACGTAAAGAGTGGTGAGGTCCGGACAATGCAGAGGAATCTGCAGGGAAAGCGTGGACTTGCCTATCCCCGGTTCTCCTGCAACCAAGACCAGTGCACCCTCGACGAGCCCGCCGCCGAGAACCCTGTCCAGCTCATTGTTATGCAGGGATATACGCATCTCCGACTCGGTCTGCACCTCTGACAGAGGCACCGGTCTGGCCCCTGTCATTGAAACGGAAGAAGTGAGCGGGGATTTCCTGCCGGTCGCCACAGTTTCCTCCACCATTGTGTTCCATTCGCCGCAGGCAGGACAACGCCCCATCCACTTGGGGCTTTCATTGCCGCAGGACGTGCAGAACCACGCAGTCTTTATCTTATTCGCCATAATTTCAATTTTTCCGCAATATAACAAAAAAAAGATATTGCTCTTCTTTAAGGACAATATCTTTGAGCGTCATACGACGCTTTTCGCAACCGGGCTGAATTACTCAGCGACTACAGTGCTGTCGCAAGCTGCGCAGTTGGTGCATGAGTCACAATTCTCAGTGCACTCTGAGCAAGTTGTTTCCTCTGCAGCTGCAGGCTCCTCAGTTTTGTTCTGGTTGCAGCAAGTGCATGAAGCAGCGGAAAACATAAGGGCTGCGACTGCCAAAGACATAAATACTTTTTTCATGGCTGAAAAAACTAATAATTAAACTTAGTAATCTTCAAAAAATAACCTGCCTCACTAATAAATATCTTTTTGGTCCATATCCCTTTTTTCATCAGTCATTTGCCACCGGCAAACTCCTTCTTCTAAAAGACATCTA
>CABQAB010000067.1 GCA_902461985.1 uncultured Bacteroidales bacterium
CGGGGTTCCAGCCTAATTTTTTATGTTGTCAGAAAGTTTTAGCGGACACCAATAAAAAAGAAACGCAAAAAAGAAAAGGCATGAAAGAATCAGAACACTGAACGCCAGCTTCCGCACTTCAGTCAACGGCAAATTCCTCCGAATGATAATTGCCGTAAAAACGGCCGGACGTGGCGGTGAATCTGAGCACACAATAATCGGCATCGGCGACACCTTCGGGGTAGTATTCCGTATCGCCGTCACGCCAGATCATTTCCTTACTCTCCGCATCAGTCAGAACTTCCATTGTGCCGCGAAGCATTGCTCCCCGGAAAAAACGATTGTCACAGAAATACACGCACGCTTTGTTGTCAGACAGGAATTGACATACACGCATTGATGATGTGTTGGTCGTGAAGTAGAACACTCTTATGCCCTCCCTTTTCCTTGGCTGGAGCATTGCCTTGATATTGGGATATCCTTGTTCATCGACCGAGCCGATGAACGCTGTTTTTAATTTGTCAGCCATATTGCCGACAGTTTGTTCCGGATTTCGCATAATTTGTGTGATTATATTGTGGAGAGTCTCGTTATTACAGATTACTAAATAACTTCCCAGTGACCGCCTTTAGTTGTTCCTATACGGACAAGTTTTCCTTTTTCTTTCAAGGAATTCATAATGCGCTTTACTTGTCTTGAAGAATAGGAGCCAAATTTTCCGGCTGGCTACGGATGGAACGGCTGGCGGCCGGTGAGAGAGCGGCCGAGCGTGAGTTCGTCGGCGTATTCGAGATCGTCGCCGAAACCGAGACCGCGGGCGAGGGAGGTCACTTTCACATTGGGCGCGAGAATCTGACGGTAGATGTAGAATGCTGTGGTCTCCCCCTCCACATCACCGCTCAGAGCCAGGATGACCTCAACAGGGGCGTCCTCGAAAGATTTCACCCTGGACACCAGTTCCGCGATGGTCAGGTCGGAAGGGCCAATGCCATTTATGGGGGAAATGACTCCGCCGAGGACATGGTAAAGTCCGTGATACTGGCCGGTAGCCTCGATGCTCATCACGTCGCGGACAGACTGCACCACGCAGATGGAGCCTCTGTCCCTCGTCCTGTCTGAGCAGATTGCGCAGACATCATCGTCAGAAATCATGCGGCAGACCCTGCAGTATTTGACGTTGTCCCTCAGGGACGCAATAGCCTCGACGAAATGATGCACGTTCTCCTGAGGCTGGCGGAGAAGGTGCATGGCAAGACGAAGAGCACTCCTCCTGCCTATTCCAGGAAGAGTGCCTATTGCCTCGACTGCGTTTTCCAGCAGTTTTGACGGATAGTTCGAATTCATCTGCTATTCCTGGGCATCAAGCACAATGTGCATGGTATCCCGGGCAATCATCAGTTCCTCGTTGGTTGCGACGACGGCCACCTTGACCTTGGAATCCGGCAGGGTGATCATCATCTCGTCAGACTTGGGACCGGCATTGGTGTCGTAATCGAAATCTACGCCGAGATACGTAAGGTTTTCACAGATACGGCGGCGGAGGCGAGGGTTGTTCTCCCCGATGCCGCCGGTAAAGACGATGAGGTCTACACCGTTCATGGCAGCGGTATATGCGCCTATGAGTTTGGTGATGTCGTAAGTGAGTTTCTTCAAAGTCACCTTTGCCCTGAGTTCTCCTGCGTTTGCCGCATCATTCAAATCCCTTGCATCTGAAGATATGCCTGAAAGTCCGAGGAAACCGGATTCCTTGTTCATGATTCTGCTCATCTGTGCAGGCGTGAGGTTCTCCTTCTCCATGAGGAAAGTGACGATGTCCGGGTCAAGGTTGCCGCAACGGGTACCCATAATCATGCCCTCAAGCGGAGTGAATCCCATTGAAGTGTCGATTGACTTGCCGTTCTGCACCGCTGTAACAGAACTTCCGTTTCCGAGGTGGCAGGTTATGATTTTGCTGTTGTTGAGGTCGATTCCGGCAAATTCAGCGGCTTTAGCGCTCACATACTTGTGGCTGGTGCCGTGGAAACCGTAACGGCGTACGCGGTACTTCTCGTAATAAGTATAAGGGAGTGCGTAGAGATATGCATAATCAGGCATTGTCTGGTGGAAAGCAGTGTCGAAAACCGCAACCTGAGGCACTGAAGGCAGGGCTGCATTCACAGCCTCGATTCCGAGGAGGTTCGCCGGATTGTGGAGCGGAGCCACGTCGCAGCATTTCCTGATGCCTTTGACCACATCGTCTGTCACAAGTGCGCTGCAGAAAAATTCCTCTCCTCCGTGAACGACCCTGTGACCTACGGCCTCGATGTCCTCAAGAGAATCAAGCACACCGGTTTCCTTGTCAAGCAACGCCTCAAGCACCGCCTTGATCCCGACTGTATGGTCCTTGATAGGCATAGTGGTCTCCACCTTCGCCTTTCCGGCAGCCTGGTGCTTCAGACAGCCTTCCTCCATGCCGATACGTTCAACAAGACCTTTTGCAAGCAAGTCATAGACATTGTCGTTCTTCATATCGAGAAGCTGATACTTCAGCGAAGAACTTCCACAGTTAAGTACGAGAATTATCATAATTCAATATTTTAATTGTCAATTGCGAAACAACTCACAAAATTAAGAAACTTTTGTCAATAACGAATTGATTTCATACTTTTGTGTCAGACTTGGGAAATAAATGTAAGTTTTCCGTCATCGGGGCGGAGACTGTTTAATGTTTATTATGTCCAGGTTCAAGAACATAGAAATCATAGGCATACCGTTTCTTGCAGGATGCCTTTCAGGGAATGTCATAGCCCCTCACTGTCCGGTATGGTCACATTCTCTGCTTTTCACAGCCACCTCAGCGATTGCCGGATATATTTATGTCCGCAGCCGCAAATCAGCTCTCCGCTCCATAGGGATACCCTTGCTCTGCACCTTATTTTTCCTATGCGGGAATCTATGTATTTTAAGGGGTTATGTCTGCCGTTTCGACGAAGGTGCCGGGTTTGGCGGAAAAGCCGCAGAGGGATTTATGGCAAAAAAGGCAATATTCTTTTCCGAAGCCATAGACAGAACCGGATTCAACGACAGAGAAGTCACCGCCACGGTAAAGGCCCTGCTGCTCGGAGACCGTTCCGGATTGTCGAAAAGCACCATAGCCGACTTCCGTCTGAGCGGAGCATCCCACATCCTGGCATTGTCAGGACTGCACTTAGGCATAATATACGGATTCATCTCGTCCGTATGCCGCATTTTCGGCAACAGCGTCACAGGCAGACGCATACGCTCCTCTTTTGCCGTGGTTTTCTGCTGGATGTACTGTCTGATGGTGGGCTCCGGGGCTTCCGTGAGCAGAGCCATGATTTTCATATTGTTAAGGGAATACGCCATACACGCCGGCAGGAGTCCAGATTTAAGGAACATACTATGGGCCTCACTGCTCATCCACGTCTGCATAGCCCCTTCGGACTTCTCCGGCATAGGATTCCAGCTTTCGTATCTTGCCATAGCCGGCATTGCCTATGTCTATCCGCCGCTGAAAAAATTCTATCCAGAAGGCGGGCCGAAGTTCTCGCCGGTGAGAAAAATATGGGAAACCGCGTCCCTGTCCATCGCCTGCCAGGCGACCACCTTCCCGCTTGCGTTTATGAAATTCGGAACGACCGCGCCCTGCTTTCTGCTGACAAACCTCATCTGCCTGCCGCTCACAGGGGTTCTGATACCATTCTGCATAGTCCTGACGCTGCTCTCGGCAGCAGGGGTGCATATACATTTTGCTACTTCAGCGGCTGAAAAACTCGTGGAGACTATGCTTTTCTCACTCCATGCCATCGCCGGTATCTGAACTCACACCGAAAGAGAATTCACTCAGCCGATTCGCAGGAATCTGACCTCCAGACCTCGGTAGTCCCGTTATTGTCGTAAATCAGCACTGCTTCAAGATACGGGTCAGACTTCACGAACGACTTCGCGTCATCCAGACCTATGACCATGCAGTAAGTCGCGTAGGCATCAGCGTCCGCCACATTTGTCGAAGATGAAGGGTCCGAAGATATTATCGTGGCACTCAACAGATTATGAGTGACAGGCCAGCCGGTACGCGGGTCGATGGTGTGCGCGTATTTGCGCCCGTCGCGGATGTAGAACTTGCGGTAATTGCCTGAAGTGACTATCCCGCAAGGAGTTTCCGGAAGAGTGTATATGCACTGCAGATCCGCCCCCGGAGCATTGTTTCCGTCCACCGGGTTGTCTATGCCGATACTCCAAGGCTGTCCCTTCGGGCTGAGACCGCAACCGTATATTTCCCCCACGTCCACAAGCATATTCTTCACGCCTTTGGATTTAAGGAACGAAGCAATCAAATCACAGGAATACCCTTGGGCTATAGCATTGAAATTCAACTTGTTCCGCTCAGAGCAACGGACCTTGGCAGCGGCTATCATCTCCGCCGAAGGCAGCGAATCCGGCGTAAACCCGAATCCCCATACGTCGAAAAGAGGTGCCGACCAGACATCAACAGCCCCGGCAGTCTCAGCCTCATATCTGTCGCCAAGTTCAACCAGAGCCGTGAATATGCTGTCCCGCACGGGATTTTCCCCTGCATTGAAACGGCTCAGCACTGAAGATTTGTTATAACCTGAAACCGAATTGTCAATGGCCCTGAATATGGAATCCACCGAATGTTTGAGGTATTCCGGCGTCAGGGAGGTGCCGCCGAGATCAGCCTTCACCATGTAGTTTCCACCCTGCGCGAATCCGTCAATCCTCACATACCCGTATTCCGGAGTGCAGGAAACGGCAAACATCAAAAATAACGCTGAAAATAAACACAAGAATCTGTTCATATCTGTAACATTCAGTTTATCGGCACAAATTTAAGAAAAATCACTAACTTTGTCGGATATGTCAATTTGAATTGTGTTATGGAAAAGAAAAGAATCTCTACTTGGGCAATCGTATTGGTTGTCATCGCTGCTATTGTGTTATGGGGCATAAGCGTCTATAACTCCCTCGTGAAGTCAGAAGAAGGAGTGAAGACAGCCTGGTCGCAGGTAGAAAATGTATACCAGAGACGTGCAGACCTGATTCCGAACCTTGTCGCGACAGTCAAGGGCTATGCCGCACATGAGTCTTCCACTCTCGAAGGAGTGATTGAAGCACGCGCAAAGGCCACACAGGTTACGGTGGACAGCGACAATCTCAGCCCGGAGAAAATCGCCGAATTCCAGCAGGCCCAGGGAGAACTCGGAGCCACATTAGGAAGACTCATGGCCATTTCCGAAGCCTATCCGGACCTGAAAGCCAACGAGAACTTCAGAGATCTCCAGGCCCAGCTCGAAGGCACAGAAAACAGGATTTCCACTGAACGGAAGAAATACAACGAAACGGCAAAGAACTATAACACCTCAATCCGCGTATTCCCGCGCAATGTCATTGCCGGTATGTTCGGATTTTCGGCCAAGGGCTATTTCGAAGCTCAGGAAGGTGCCGACAAAGCTCCAGCCGTAGAATTCTAAATCTGCCCGTCACTGCATACCATGAAATATATTTCCAAAATCGCATTATTTTCATTTACCGCTCTCGCACTGCTTGCCGGATGTAAGAAAGATGGAGAAGAGACGGCTCTGCCGTCTTTGACAGGAACTCTCAGAATCCAGAATTCGCCTCGTTTCGTCCAGCCGCAGGAAGAAGTGACATTCCACATCAACAGCCTGACCCATCCGGAAGGAGGGACTATCGGCTATTCATACAAAATAGTGGAAGGCAAAAGGACAACCACAGACACGCTCGATGCGGGAGTCATGGACTTCAGCTACAAGTTCTGTGACAGACAGCATTTCAAGGAAGACACTCTGCGCACAGTTTCCATAACGGCATACGCGTTTGCCGACGGCTACTACAGCACTTCATCCGGAACTTTCCAGGTGACCGTAGTGAGAGGCGGCATAGCTGATGACTCCTCCATAGGAAACATAAAGGTGGAAGACACTGACGGAGTATTCACTGATGACGGAATCAGATACTACACCCGCAGCCACGAAGGCAAGACATGGTTCAGACGCAACCTTGCAAATGCGGATGCAGGAATCCCGTATATGAACGCCGATGCCATGTCAGACGTCTACGGAAAGTATTACTCCTGGGAAGAAGCCATGACAGCCTGCCCTGCCGGATACCATCTGCCTACAGATGCCGAATGGGTCGCACTCTGCACTGCAGCCGGCGCAGAATCAGCTGAAGTCCACGAGAACGTCGAAGGCATTGCCGGGGCCCTGATGGCCGACGCGACTTTCAACGGCGAGACAATGTGGCCGTATTATCCTCTTGTCAAGATAAACGACGGAACCGGTCTGTCTGCTTTCCCGGCAGGCTACGCAAATCTTGGAGTGAAGGACGGGCAGTTCTACGGGCATTGGGAATATGCGGTGTTCTGGACGGCTGACGAATCTGAGGATGAAGACCAGGCATATTACAGGTTCATACACTACAAATCCCCGGATTTCCAGATCGGGACAGCCGACAAGAAGACTTTCGGAGCATCAGTAAGATGCGTAAAAGATTAAAAAGACTGGAAGAATTGGACAGACTAATCCGGACTGGTCACGAAACTGCTAATCCATACGGGTCACGACAAAGTCTTCAGGCAGGGCTGACACATCGAGAGTAAAAAAACTTTCATCCTTGAGAGGGATGAATTCCATAGAAGGGACGGTGATTTCTACCGTTCCTTTTTCAGTCTTTATCGACACCGACTCAAGCCTCTTTCCGTCAGGCGAATATGAAGCCCTCACCGTACCGTCCGGAACAATGTCGGAAAGGCCGGATGCCTCATCCTGAACCACCTCCTTAGAAACATAATCCACAGTCCACACACAAGCGGAATTGCAGAAGATTGCGTAGTCCCTGCCTGTCACACGGAACCAGCCGTCCTGCCAGAATATGATCCCTTCGTATTGGAGCGGTACCTGGTCGATTTCAGCCAGCTTGAGAGTGAAGGAAGCGCTCAGGCAGGCATCTTTTCCGGAAAATCCGGCAAGCAGCGCGTCCACAGAAGTTTCGCGGGTCTGGGCCGATGCAACGATGGCAAGACCCAACGCCACAGCCATGACAAACAAGCGTTTCATAATCAGAAAATGATAAGTAATCTTCAAAAAATAACCTGCCTCACATTACCAAAAATTCAAGCAGGTGCTTCTCAGTTCCCTGTCGTAAATGAAGTGATTATGGATTCAAGTTCGGCAAAATCCGAAACCATCACCTGGCGCGGCTTCGAACCTTCCTGAGGTCCGACTATACCTGCCGCCTCTAACTGGTCCATGATCCGGCCTGCACGGGCGTATCCCAGTCCCAATTTTCTCTGCAAATCGGAAGTAGAACCTTTCTGTGCCGTAAAGACCATCCTCGCAGCATCCGCAAACATCTCGTCAATGCGGGAAATGTCAATAGGTCCGGCATTAGACTCCGAATCGGTGCTTGGAGGAGAAGGCAGATAGTACGGTGTCGTATAGCACTCCTTGTAACCTGTCTGCCCGGCAATGAACTTGGTAATCCTGTCGATTTCAGGGGTGCTCACATAGGCACACTGCACCCTTTCCATCTCGACGCCGGCATAGAAGAGCATATCTCCCCTTCCAATCAGGTTGTCAGCACCAGGGGAATCAAGGATTGTCATGGAATCCATGCGGGAGACGGTCCTGAACGCGATTCGCATAGGGAAGTTTGTCTTTATGTCACCAGTGATGACTGAGACCGACGGCCTCTGGGTCGCGATAATCAGATGCAGACCGGCAGCACGCCCTTTCTGCGCAAGACGGATGATGGCTGAAGATATGCCTCTTGAAAGAGCCTTGCCCTCCTGTCCGAAGCCCGAAGACATCGTAAGGTCCGCGAACTCGTCGATGACCACGACAATATAAGGCAGATATTTATGTCCATCGGTCGGCAGCAGATGCCTGTCCTTGTATTTTTCGTTATAGTCCTTGAGCTTGTTCACGCCGGCCATCGCAAGAAGCTTGTACCTTTCGTCCATTTCCACACAAAGCGAGTTCAGAACGTCAGCCGCGTCCTTGGCCTTCTTTATGATGGCGTTTTCTTTCTCGTCCTCTTCCGATGCGGCCGTAGGGAGAACTGCAAGATAGTGCTTGAGAAGCCTGCCGTATGCCGTAAACTCCACCATCTTCGGATCTACGAACACGAATTTCAGCTCAGAAGGATGCTTTGCGTACAGCAAGGACGACACAATCACGTTAAGCCCCACCGATTTACCCTGCTGAGTCGCACCTGCCACTAAAAGGTGAGGTGCGTTTGTGAGGTCGAAAATCTTGACCTGCTTGGTAATGGTGCAACCTATAGCCACAGGAAGTTCAGCCTTGGACTCCCGGAAGGCCTCGTCATTGAGCATAGCCTTCAAAGGCACGATGGAGGACTTGCTGTTCGCGACTTCAATTCCCACGGCATCGGCCAGCTGCACCACACGCACTCCTTTCGCACCGAGCGCGATTCCTATATCGTTCTGGATATTCTTGATTGAAGCAAGTTTCACTCCCGGTGCCGGGGTCACCTTGTAAAGCGTAACAGTAGGACCTGCAATTGCGGTGATGTCTGTAACCTTTATCCTGAAATTCAGAAGCGTGGTACGGATTTTCTGTATATATTCATTCTGCTCAGTCTGGGAGACAGTGAACATCTTGTCGGCATAGCTGTCGAGAAGGTCAAGCGAAGGGAATTGATATCTCTCCAGATCCATGCGGTTGTCAATTCTCGGCAGTTCCTCAGTAACCTCGACATTCAGTTCCTGCGTCTCGACAATCACGTCTTTTCCGGCAGGCAAGTCCTGCTTGCCGGTGCCAGAGCCAACCGGCGCAGATGGAATCCGGCCCGGTTGGCACATTAGCACATTGACGCGGCAGCATCTGCACCGTCTTCGCCGGTAGCGGATGACCCTGCTGCATCCTCATCATCTTCCGTATCGTATTCTTCTCCGTCCGGACCGTTTCCGAACGGGCCGTCATTGTCCGTACAGGTCTCATCAAGACCGTCTTCAGCAGAGCCGGCCTCAACAGAACCGGCCTCAACAGAACCGTCTTCCGCAGAACAGCTTCTGTTTGATTTCTGCCAGTT
>CABQAB010000068.1 GCA_902461985.1 uncultured Bacteroidales bacterium
CAGCGAGGGGGCGACCCTCTATGTTACGGCTTCGCCATGCGTGGAGTGCGCCAAGCTCATAATCCAGGCGGGAATCAAAAGGGTGGTCTATACCGATGCCTACAGGCTTACTGACGGAGTGGACCTTCTGCGCAGGGCTGGTATAGAAGTTGAGCAGGTGTTGTAGATGGTGATTTTAAAGCCGCTTTAACTGGATTTGAACAATGAAAAATAACGCTCATCTGACTGTCGCAGCCGTTTTGGGGGCAGTGATCGGTGTCCTTGCGACTCTGATCGGGGTATCCGTGTCGGACAGGTCAAAGACTTTTGACGGGGACTATAACCGCTGGCGCAAACTCAACCTCATCTTGCAGCAGGTACAGCAGAATTATGTAGATACGGTGGATGTGGCAGCCCTGACCGATGCTGCAGTGACGGCCGCGTTAGGCAAACTTGATCCACATTCGGTCTATCTTCCTCCTGTGGAACTGGAGCAGTCGGAAACCGAGCTGGCGGGCAATTTCGAGGGCATAGGCATACAGTTCAATGTTCCGAACGACACCGCGATTGTGCTCAGCGTCATTTCCGGTGGTCCTTCCGAGAAGGCCGGACTCATGCAGGGCGACCGTATACTCAAAGTGGATGAGAAGATTATAGCCGGCCGGAAGACTCCTCAGGATTCCATGGTCAGACTTATGAAAGGCCCTTCCGGGACAAAGGTGGCGGTCACTGTGGAAAGGAGCGGAGAGAAAATAACTTTCGATATCACAAGAGGAAAGATTCCTGTGCATTGTGTAGATGCGGCGTTCATGCTGGACGACACGACAGGTTATCTGCGTCTTGCCAAATTCACCCGCACCACATACACGGAGTTCATAGCCGCTGCGTCAAAACTCAGATCCTATGGAATGACCCATCTGATTTTCGACCTCAGGGAAAATTCGGGGGGATATCTTGACCAGGCATATCTGCTCTGCAATGAGTTTCTTGAAAAAGGGGACAAGGTGGTCTATATGGAGGGGCTTCACCGTTCCCGTTCGGATTTGGATGCCGACGGACGGGGTTCTCTGAAGGATGTGCGGCTCTCGGTGCTGATTGACGAGGCTTCTGCTTCTTCGAGTGAAATTTTTGCCGGAGCCATGCAGGACAATGACCGCGGAGTTATTGTGGGCAGGCGTTCCTTCGGCAAGGGACTGGTTCAGGAACCCATAAACTTTACTGACGGAAGCGGCGTGCGGCTTACCGTGGCCCGTTTCTATACCCCTTCCGGCAGATGCATACAGAAACCTTACGGCGACGGCTATGCCTATGACATATATGAAAGGTATGCCCATGGCGAACTCACGGATGCGGACAGCATCAAGGTCAATTTAGATGATGTCTATTACACCGTAGGCGGCAGGAAGGTCTATGGCGGAGGTGGTATAATACCGGATGTGTTCGTGCCGATGGACACAACCAAGGTCTCGTCTTTCTATATCAGCTGCAACAAAAAGGCGACGGCCATGAGATTTGCAAGTGCGCTTTTTGACCGCTATCGTTCAGAACTTTCAAAGATTGACGATTTTCCGACTTTGGAGAAGTGGATGGAAGAGCGTCAGATTGAGAAACTTTTCCTCGAATATGCCTCATCCGTGGACGGGCTGAAACCTGCTCCCGGAGAATGGGCAAGGACGTCTCCTTATATGATGCCGCAAGTCAAGGCTCTCGCCGGGCGTTATTCCAAACTTGACGAAGAAGCCTTCTACCGGTTCTGGATAGTTGTGGACAAGACTGTCGAGGAGGCCCGCAAGGCTCATGACCTTTTTTAGGCAGGTCCACCGAGTGACGTTCCCGCACGATTATGTTTCGGAGCCGGTCATGTCGGAGACTTGTTTTATTCCGGAACCTGATTCTGTTTCGTGCCGGAGTCAATGTCCATGAGTATTCTTCTGGAAAGAGGGTGTAGATTGTTGCATCTGTTGCCGAGATTGTTCACGACTCCGAATCGCAGACCGTTATAGCTGAGTGAGACATAACCTCGCTCAGCTTCTTTTTGCAGGACTATCGAGTCCCGGTGCAGATAGGACAATGCGGTCTGCCTGTCTGTCTCGACTGTCGGGAGGGCGTCGCTGCGGAGCATGGCGCAAAGCACGAGGTCTTCGTCCGGGACAAGTTTGTCCCTTTTGAGACTTCCGCACGTCACGCCGCTGCATATCAGTCTTATTGCCGATGAAAGTGTCTGTAATTCCGGGACGAGAATCGATGGGACTGCAATGAGCGAACCGTTCTTTTCCCTGACTGAGGCATCGAAAGTAAAAGCATTTTTAAGGATGGCCAGACAGCTTACTTGTGAGCCTTTGCTGTTTTCCAGTTGTCGGGGATTCTTACGCTTGTTCCCAGTATCACGGCATTCTATGCGGTTCTTTCTCTGATTCCCGTCTGACGCCGGCATTCCGCTGCTGCCATTCTCCCGCTGCAGTCTTGCTGTTTCCGCTCCGCTTTTTTTCCTGAGAGCGGCGCAATACTGTCCTTCACCCGGAGCGTATCCCGGGGCGAGCGAATATCCGTAGGCAGTCCGGAGGATTTCGGAGAAATCCGCCTCGACTGTCAGCACGTCTGCACCCAATTCCTGCGCTGCCCATTCCACGTTGCCGTCATTTTCCTTCCTGTTGAAGGTGCAGGTCGAATACAGCAGATAGCCTGACGGCTTCAGAGCCGGCCACACATCCGCAAGAATCCTTTTCTGTCTTGCGCAGCACAATTCCACATTTTCCTCCGACCATTGTCTCACGGCCTCGTCATCCTTGCGAAACATACCCTCTCCGGAGCAGGGGACATCAGTTATGATGATGTCGAAACAGTCTTTCAGATTGGCAAATGAAGACGGGTCCGATGAACTCACCATGACGTTAGGCTCGCCCCACCTCGCCGTGTTGTCCGCGAGAATCCGGCTTCTTCCGGTCATCACTTCATTGGAAACCAGGAGGAACCTGTCACCGCACACTTCCCGCAGGGCTGCCGCGATGTCCGTTGTCTTTCCGCCTGGTGCGGCGCACAGGTCCAGCACTTTCAGCACGCCGCTTCCGCAGTCTGACTGTTCCAATATCCGGCGGAACATCCATCCCACGAACATGGAAGATGAATCCTGGACATAGTACGCTCCGGCATGGAATTCCGGGTCCAAAGTGAAAGACGGTCTCCCGCCGAGAATCCGTCCCTCCCTGCACCATGGTACGGCATTGCAGCCTTTTCCCGCTTCGCCGTAAAGCGCAGTCGTGGCATCCGGGACTGTCCCTGATGTCTTTTTCAGTGGATTAAGTCTGATGGAAGTAGAGGCGGGATTCTCCAAAGCCGCAAGAATCACCCCCGCCTTTTCCTTTCCGAAAGCTTCTTCGAGACTTTTCCGGAATCCTGTGAAATCCATAATGCCGCGAAATTCTACAAACCGAAATCCTTGGGGTTGAAGCCTTCAGGCAGTTTGCCGTTGGATGCGTCTGCAAGTGATTCAGCGATTTTGTCAATCGCCTCCTTGATTTTCGAACCAAGCAGGGTCTTCATCATGAAATTGAGTTCAGCTTCCACCACAATGCTGAAGAGAGTCTGTGTGGCAAGGGCTGCCTGGTCGAAATGCAGTTCGATATTGAATTCGAAGGGAGCTCCGTCATCCTTGAGCCGGAGCAGATAATAAGGGACCCTTTCAACCACTTTCACTCCTATATCGAAGCCCTGGACCTTGGCGTGTATGCTGTCAAAATCAGCATTCACTCCCTCTTTTTTGTCCTGAGGGAGCATATTGACTATATTTCTCAAATCTGTAACCGCCATATAAAGCTCGTATGGGGCTTTGGAGACCAGAGTCTGCTTGCTGGTGTATTTTACCATAACGCTTTTCTTTTTTATGTAACCGATAAATCCTTATCTTTGCGTTGCTTCGCTTGAATTTGCAAGTCCCGCTTGCAGAATGGCGCAAATTTAAGAATTTTGTCGATACTTTAGAAACTGTTTGAATTTTTATCATTTTGGATTTATAATGCAGACGCATAGAATATATTTTGAGAAGAGGTGCATAATAATCTGCCCTCCGGACGAGACGGCCCTGTCGGATCCGAATGCGGTCATATTCCGTCCGGCAGAAGAGTCTTCGGCCATCTTCCAGCCATCTTCCATTCTGCACGAACTGGTCAATCTTTTCGAAGTCTCGGACTCGCTGTTGAGGGTATATGTACCTTCCTCCCATCCTGAACTCACATATAATGGACTTTGTTCCGAATTCGTGCAGGTCTGCGCAGGGGGAGGGCTTGTTTCCAACCGCAGGGGAGACTACCTCCTGATCAACCGTAACGGAATCTGGGACCTGCCGAAAGGACATCAGGAGGCGGGGGAGACCATACAGACCTGCGCCCTGCGTGAAGTGGAAGAGGAAACCGGCGTCGAGGGCCTTATATTACGGGACCTGATTTGCGTGACGGACCATTGCTACCGTCGCAACGGGGTGTGGCATCTGAAACACACATGGTGGTTCAACATGCTTTACAACAACCCGACCGACCTTACGCCCCAGAGAGAGGAGGATATTTCCAAAGCGGCATGGGTGGCTAAATCTTCTCTTCCTCCATATCTCAGAAATACATATCCTTCTATAGCAGAGGTCTTTAGAGAAGTACGTATATAAATTTTCACATCGAGGTGAAACATTTTCCTGAAAAATTCGTATAATGATATGCTTGTCGGTTCCGTGGAGAGCCTTCAGGATAGTGCCTTATGGACGTGAGTTCATGGCGTTTGCAACAGAAAAATTTATAGAGGATTATGAAACTTTCCCAGTTCAAGTTCAATCTAACGGCGGATAAAATCGCTTCAGAACCCTCCTATTGGAGAGATGAATGTAAATTGATGGTACTTCACAAAGACACCGGAGAGATTGAACACAAACTTTTCAAGAACATTATCGAGTATTTTGACAAGGGCGACACATTTGTGTTCAATGACACAAAGGTCTTTCCGGCAAGGCTTTACGGCAAGAAGGAGAAAACCGGAGCGGACATAGAGGTCTTCCTTTTGAGGGAACTGAACAGCGAGCAGAGGCTTTGGGACGTGATTGTGGACCCTGCACGTAAAATCAGGATAGGCAACAAACTGTATTTCGGGGAGAATGATTCCTTAGTTGCCGAAGTCATCGACAATACGACTTCGCGCGGGCGTACGCTGCGTTTCCTCTACGACGGAGGATATGACGAATTCAAGCAGGTGCTCTATTCTTTGGGTGAGATGCCTGTCCCGAAATGGGTCAAGCCTAATGTCACCCCTGAAGACACTGACAGATTCCAGACCATATATGCTGCCAACGAGGGGGCGGTCTGCGCTCCCGCGGCAGGACTGCATTTCAGCAGGGAGTTGTTCAACAGAATGATTCTCAAGGATATAAACAAGGCTTTCATAACCCTTCATATGGGAATAGGACATTTCCGTGCCGTGGACGTGGAGGACTTGTCCAAGCACAAGATGGATTCTGAAAGGCTGATTGTCACTCCTGAGGCTGCCGATGCCATCAACGCTACGAAACAGGCCGGGCACAAGGTTCTGGCGGTCGGAATCACTGTTATCCGTGGACTGGAGACTTTCGTTACGACTGACGACCAGTTGAAGCCTTATGACGGATGGACCAACAAATTCATCTTCCCTCCTTACCGCTTTGCCGTCCCTGACGCCGTGGTCTCCAATTTTCACCTGCCGGAATCCACCATGCTCATGTCTATAGCGGCATTCGGCGGGTTCGAGAATGTCATGGCTGCCTATAGACAGGCTTTGGAGCAGGACTATAAGTTCGGACCTTACGGTGATGCGCTGCTGATTGTCTGACCGTGTTCGAAGAGTCTGCCATGTTGTGCGAAGCCTGAAAGGGGCGTAGTCTGGTTGTCTGATGACTTTCGGACGAACGGTAGGCTTTTTTCTTTCCAAAAGATAAAAAATGTCGTGTTTTTTTTGAAAAATACGGCATTTTCTGCGTTTTATGTCCATAGTTTTGCAGGATGACGGCAACAAACTGCCGTACTGATGCAGGATTATGGAAGATTACGAAAACATCTGTCTCTGTGCCCTTAACGGTATCTTCGGGTATGAGCCCGAAATCGCTCTCGCTCTCATCGGGGCTTTGGGCTCGGCCTCGGCTGTGTTCGGGATGAGCGACGCCACGAAAGAGGAACTTCTCGGACCCTATAACAAATACAGGGGAAGGCTTTCCTCCGAAGAGATTGACAAGGCGGGGAGTGTGCTGGAAAAAGTGAAGTCCTTTGGCGGGAATTTCGTCGGAATCACCTCACAGGATTATCCTTCCCGTCTGAAACAATGTCCTGACGCACCTGTGGGGCTGTTTTTCAAAAGTATGGACGCTCCTCAGGCACTTTTTGGAAAAGCTCATTATGTGGCAGTGGTCGGGACGAGGAGCCTCTCGCCATGCGGTGAAGTAAACTGCCGTGAACTTGTCCGCAGACTTGCCTGTGCGGAAAACCCGCCATGTGTGGTCAGTGGACTGGCATACGGCGCGGACATTGTCGCACAGGCGTCAGCAGTTGAAGCGGGGTTGCCGACCATAGGGGTGATGGCGACTGGCGTTGATACAGTTTATCCCGCGCCGCACCGTCATTTCGCGGCGAAACTCACTTCTCTGCCCGGCTGCGGGCTCGTGACCGACTATCCTCCCGGAACAGCCCCGGTGGCAGTGAATTTTCTCAGGCGCAACCGGATTATCGCCGGACTGGCTGATGCCGTGATTCTGGTGGAATCGGCTGTCAGGGGCGGAGGCATGAACACCTGCCGTCTGGCTTTTTCCTACGACCGGGAGGTGTATGTGCTGCCGGGGCGTCTGGATGACGTTCATTCCCAAGGATGCAACAGGTTGCTCCGGGAAGGGATAGCCGGGGTCATCGATTCGTTTGATGACCTGAACGTCCGCTTAGGTCTTGGTGCGGACATCCGCAGGCCTGACCGTCCTGCGATACAGGAGAGCGTTATCCGCAGATACGGGCGGATGCTGCCTTCGGACAAGCTGGAGACCATGTCCGAGATAATACGCACAATACGGAACCACAAAGGGGCAGACCTGGATGAAATCGCGGCCGTATTGTCGCTGCCCGGCCATGTCGTGGCGGAACTTGCGTCCCTGCTCGAAGCCGACGGGCTTATCCGCATCGATCTCCTGCGCCGATGTACCATTGTGTGACAGTTTTCATGAAAGAACCCTATAATTTTTTGAAGATTACTAAATTTGCATCCTGAAATCCGGTTGGCATCCTGTGGCTGTCCTGAATCCGGCCGGTTTAAACAGAACGGGATTATGAACAAGTATATCGATACCCATTCCCACCTCTATGACCCCGCCTACGAAGACGGAGGAGTGGCGGCAGTACGTCGCGCCATAGCCTGTGGCGTGACTAAAATCATTCTGCCGGACACTGACGAAACTGTACGCGAGTCCATGTTCGTCTTGGCGGAGCAGTTTCCAGACAATCTTTTTCCTTGCCTTGGCCTGCATCCGACTGAACTCAGGGAAGACTGGAAATCCCAGCTGGATATGGTCTGCGGCTTTTCGGGGCGGAAAATATATGCAATAGGGGAGACCGGAATGGATTTCCATTGGGAAGGATATGACCCGGCAGTGCAGGAAGAGGTGTTCAGGGCGCAGCTTGACTTAGCATTGGAGCGTGACTTGCCTGTGATAATCCATAACCGCGAATCCACAGGCAAGGTGATGGAAGTCCTGACAGACTACAAGGGACGCGGATTGCGTGGGATATTCCATGCCTTTTCGGGAAGTTACGAGACTTTTGTGGAGTTGCAGCGCTGCGGGGACTGGTTCATAGGCATAGGCGGAGTTCTTACCTATAAGAACGCTTCCATAGCAGAGATCGTAAAATCGATTCCAGTTGACCGTATAGTCCTTGAAACCGATTCCCCTTACCTCACTCCCGCTCCGTACCGCGGACTGAGGAATGAAAGTGCCCTGATTCCGGTCATAGCCCAGAAACTGGCTGATCTTCAAGGCGTTGCCCTTGATAAAATAGCATCCCACACTACTGCGAATGCACGAAAACTTTTTGGAATATGAGAGAAGCAGTTTTAAAAAAGAGTAAGGTTCTCATAATATACACCGGAGGCACCATAGGTATGAAAGAAGACCCTTCGGACAATACCCTGAAGCCTTTTGACTTCAGCCAGATTCTGAACGAGGTGCCTGAACTGTCCAAATTCGCCTGCACCGTCGATTCCTGTTCTTTCACCCCCGCTATAGACTCCTCCGACATAGAGCCGTCCATGTGGGTGAAACTCGCTGAACTTATCAGGGAGAAATACGGAGATTATGACGGATTCGTAGTGCTCCATGGTACGGACACTATGGCCTATTCCGCTTCTGCACTCAGTTTCATGATAGACGGTCTTACAAAACCCATCGTATTCACCGGCAGCCAGCTCCCGATAGGAGTCCCGAGGACGGACGGCAAGGAAAACCTGATTTCAGCTGTGGAAATCGCCTCCGCAAAAGACAGTGAAGGCCACGCCATAGTTCCGGAAGTATGTGTCTATTTCAACTGTCTGCTCATGAGGGCAAACCGCAGCACCAAGACCAGTTCCGACAACTTCAACGCCTTTGCCAGCCCCAACTGCCCGCCCCTTGCTGAAGTCGGCATAACAATACGCTATAACAAATCCGTCATAATCAAACCTGAAGACTGGAATTCCGCCCCTGTGTTCGGAACCGTCCTCGATACAAGGGTCTCGATACTCAAGATTCATCCGGGCATAACACCGGGTGTCGTCAGCGGAATCCTTTGCGGCGAAGGCACAAGGGCAGTCATCATCGAAACCTACGGTTCAGGCAACGCTCCGTCAGCCAAGTGGTTCGTTGACATGGTCTCCAAGGCCCATGCCGACGGCAAAGTCCTGCTGAATGTGACCCAATGCCAGTCCGGCACGGTGAACATGGATCTCTATGCCACAGGAAAGACCA
>CABQAB010000069.1 GCA_902461985.1 uncultured Bacteroidales bacterium
ATTGGGAGGCCTGCCGATAGAGGCCTTTATGTTCCTTGTAGAAAAGAGAACTGGGAGAGAAACCCGGGAAACTCAGCTGCATATCGTGGGTGTGGCCGGAGAGAGTCAGGTCTATATCCATTTGGCCGGCAATATATTCTTTCCACGCTGAAGGATCGTGTGATAGGAGTATTCTGAAACTGCCTTCTGCACCTTCAAGGGCGGCATCGAGATTGCCTGCGGAAGGAAAGACGGGATTAGGCGTCAGATTTTCTATACCTATGACGGATATGCACGAAGAGTCCCTGACTATATTTCTGCAGGAGTTCTCGAGCATCGTCCAGCCCGCCTCACGCTCGATTCTGCGCAGGCGCTCGACTGACGAGCATCGCTCCTCTTCTGTCAAGTCCGGAGAATACAGCATATAATCGTGGTTGCCCATAACAGAATACACCCCGTCCGGAGCATCCAGAGACGCCAGGACATCCATAAGCCCGCAGGTCTCGTCAGCAGCCATGGTCACAAGATCGCCGGTAAACACAATCATGTCGGGAGACAAAGCCTGTATTTTCCGGACAGCCTTTTCCAACCGGGCACGCCTGCCACGGAAACTGCGGAGGTGTATGTCTGAAATATGGACTATCCTGTAGCCGTCGAAAGCTTCCGGGACCTTTTCGTCCGTCACTGTCACCTCATTGACCTTAAACCAGTTACGTTCAATCAGAACGCCATAGGCGACGACAACAGACGGCAGCAGGAGCAGCCACGAAGCCTTGCGCATATATCGTTTGAAACTGTGGGAAGTGAGAGCGGCCACTCCTCCTGCCAGAAGAATCAGAAGCAGGAAAACAACGGTGACTGCGAGGACTACGACAATGAGGGAGACCAGCTCCATCGGAAAATCATTCATACTGGCTTGTATTTTGCTCGGACTGAATTATATTTGCCGGGGATTCCTGCAAGCAAACTTTATGCCTGCAAGTTCCCCCCCCCAGAGTTGAAATAGTATCAACATAGATTAGTCACTTATGTTTTTATTGAAGAGTATCATTATGGCTGCAGCATCCGGACTGTTGTCTTTCAGCTCTCCTGAAGGAGACATCGAAAAACTGTGGAAAGAATACCGGAAAGCGGAAGAACAGGACCTGCCTGAAAAGGCGGCGGAAAAATTGTCGGAAATAAAAAAGACCGCAGCGGGAAAAGGGCTTTCATGGGATTTCTATGAAGCCTCCAATCTGTATGTGGACGTATGCTCCCGGCGGGACTGGAAATCAAGGGACAAGTTGAATGAACAGAAAATCGAAGGTTTCAAGGCATACGGCGACCCTGTGATATTGTATCATGCCGGTCTGGGCCCTGACAGGGGGAACTGGAACGAGTGCAAGACCTTTCTCGACAAATGGGAAAAGAAGCTCAAGGCCGGAAACAATGTCAGATTCAGGGACGAGTTGCCGTTGCCATATATGAATCACGTAGTTGGAAAGTATATACACAATGACTACGACTACCTGCTCTATTCCATAATCTTCGGTCAGAAGGAATCAAGAACAGATGCTGACGTCGCCGGAATGAAGGCGGCCATCATTGAAGGCTATCCTGTCGATGCCCTTTACGAACTCTACATGACCAAGGCTGACGGTACCGCATACGCAGCCTATGCCTCTAAATATGAGGGCAAGGCCGTGGGAACACTTGCAAAACTACAGGCCTTATCTCTGGAGATGAGCCGGTTAAACTCATCCGGAGACACAACCTCCGAAGATTATATAAACCTTAAAAAGGATTGTCAGGCTCTGATCAAGGAAAAGAAAGCCTATAGCGGTGTGGAAGCACTTGTCCTGTCTGAATACAATATCGCAGAAAACCTTGTCAATGAGTTGGAAAGCAGGAAAATAGAAGGGGAAATCAAGGGGAATGAGGTTTCCGTGTATCTGAGAAACCTGCCTGAAGTGAAGCTTTGTATATATAAGGGTACTGACAGAATGACCGTTTCAGCAAAAAACGCAGTGCCTGAGAATAAAGTCTTTGAACAGACTTTGGAAAACGGGACCGGAAGCTGCTATCTTTATGACACCTTGCGCACGGTGCTTCCGGAACTTCCCGACGGCAGATACCTGGCGGTCTTCTCTTCAGGCAAAAGGGCGGATGAGAAGCGCATGTATCTTGAAAGACACAGTGTCGCAGTATCCATGACACAGTCGGCAGACGGCTGGATGATCTATGCGGCAGAGCGCAAGAGCGGAAAACCCATAGAGAAGATTCTGCTTGAAGTCATGGACAACGATGACAAGGCAGTCATATCCAAAGAAATTGCGCTTGACGGGGCGACACTGCTTGACGATGAAATCCAGAAAGAGCTTGCCGGGGGAGCATACGGGCGCAGAAGGCTTCATTGTTCATGCACCGACAGCAACGGCAGGTACATGGATTCCGACATGATGCGCATATATAATTCCTCGTACGACCACGGTTCCGACTATATAATGCAGGCTCTCATCCTTACGGACCGTTCGGCATACCGTCCCGGAGAGACCATACACTTCAAAGCCATACTATATGACGATTTCCGTGACGGCAGGATGTCCACGGCTCCGGCGGGGCAGAATGTGGAAGTGCTGCTGAAGGATGCCGAAGACAGGCAGGTAGAGGTCCGCAGACTCAGCAACAACGATTTCGGTGCCGTAGCCGGTTCGTTTGCAGTACCGCACGATGCGCGCAACGGAAACTGGACCATAGAACTCAGATGCAACGGCAGAAGCCTCAACGGCAGATGGCTGACCGTGGACGAATTCAAACTGCCGGAATTCACCGCCAGATTCATTGACGACAGGCAGAAGCACTTCCCTGGCGAGACCATTGACGTCAAGGGAGTCGTGACAAGTTACGCCGCCAACAGCCTGAGCGATGCGAAAGTCGAATACACCATTGAAAGCTGGCACGGAAGGGAGAAGAAAGGCAGCCTCGAACTCGAAAAGGACGGATCTTTCAACATTCCGCTGCATACCGGGAATGAGGACAACAGTTACACGGTCACCGTCAAGATTACCGACGGTGCCGGCCAGAGCCTTGAGTTCAGCAAATGGCTCTATGTGAGCGAGGGTTTTCATCTTTCCGCAGAATTGAAGAATGCGGCGGAAGGCAGTTTCGAGTCAGACAACGAAAACGGAATCATTGACTCCGGCAAGGCGGTCCTGCTTGCGGAAATCAAGGACGGGAACTGGGCTGCCCTTGACGGGAACATTGAATGGACTTTGACACAGAACGGAAAAACCATAAGCAAAGGCATCTGCGAGTCAGGCAGGGAATTCAGTCTCAGCCTCGAAGGACTGGATTCCGGACTTTACACCGTTGTATTCAGCAAGGAATATGACCATATAAACGGACGCACGGGCGCGAAAGTCTCGGACGGGCAGAAACTTGACATCCTGAAAATAAAGGACGACGAGACTGTTTTGGATGCAGAAGTCGAAAACATGTTCAAAGTCTGTGGAAACGGGAATGAAGCGGGTATCATGATCGGTGCCGGGAAGGGACAGGTCTGGGCGAACGTTATGCTTTTCGACATGGACGGGCATATCCTTTACAACGGGAAAACCTCGCTCAAGGGAGAAAAGGGAAAGACAGGTTCCATAGTGAAATGGACAAAGGAATACGCGCAAGGCTGGTCTGACAAGGTTCTGCTTAAAATTGAATATTTCAGGAACGGACATTACAGGACATTCGAGCACGAATACTCCCGCATTTCCGTCAAATACGACAAAGTGCTATCCATCAGCACTTTAACCGACAAATTACGACCAGGAACAGAATATGTCATAAAAGTCAGCTCCGAAAAGGAGACTGAAATACTGGCTGCGGTATTCGACAGGAGCACCGAGGATATCAGGCCTAATCCGTGGAACCGTATACTTCCACAGACAAGAGGAATATACCTGAACGGCAGACATGACAGCGGCTGCGATTTTGACGCCGGCGACCGTTATGCAATCCCGTTTCATCTTGCAGGCAGGCTTTATGGGGCGGCGGCAGGAGTAAATGCGTCAATGCCGATGGCGAAGAGCGGCGATATGCTCATTGAAGAAGAGGCAATGATGGATTCCGCGCCCGCAGGATATATGGAATCGGCTGAGGACGTTGGAGGAAATATGACGGAAATATCTCCTGCGAATTTCAGGAATGATTTCCGGAGCACTCTGCTTTTCGAACCTTTCCTCAGGACCATAGAGGACGGCAGCGTTGAAATCCGCTTCAGGACTTCGGACAAATTAGGCACTTATGTTCTGTCTCTTTTTGCGCATGACAGGGATTTCCACAATGCCGTCCTGAGACAGGAATTCGTTGTGAGCAAGACAGTCGCGATTACCGTACACGAACCGTCACTGCTCTATTCGGGCGACAGATATTCATTCAGGCCTTCTGTTTCAAACAACAGTGAAAAGACTGTGGAAGGCAGACTGAACATGTTTGTTTATGATGCTGCCGACGAAAAAGGAAGGACCAAGAAGAATCTGCTGATAGCCCAAAGCAGACCGTTGAAACTGGCTGCCGGAGAATCCTCGGCCGAAAGCTTCGAAATCAGTGTTCCTGAGGCTGAAAAAATGGTTTCATACGCCGGAGGAAAAGGCCAGCTGATTGTCGAAGCTGTGTTCCAGACACATTCAGGCGAAAGTGCTGTCGTCCAGGATGCACTTAGGGCCGCAATTCCGGTATATGCCGACAAGCAGATCATAACAGAGTCCCATTCAGCCGTTTACAGACCAGGGATGGACAAGGTCCGTCTGATTGAAGACTTGGGCGGGGAGTTCGTGAATACCACCCGGTTCGGAGCTGTGGAAAAAGAGAGGAATATTCGTCAGATGCTGGAGGAAGTGCTCGACGGAAAGGCCGAAGTGCAGTCTGAGAACCTGCTGGATTTGAGCGAGGCACTCTATGTAAGGATGGTCAGCGGAAAGGGCGAAACTTCGGAAATAGTAAAACGCATCCTCGAATGTAAACGCAGCGACGGAGGTTTCTCATGGTTCGCAGGCATGGAATCTTCTCCCGTCCTCACGACAGTCCTGTTAGAGAGGCTCGCCCTTCTGCGCCGCGCGGGACTGCTTCCTGAAGGCTCGGCCTGGGAGAAAATCTGCGAAGATGCCGTGCGCTATATCGACAGGGAATTTTTCCGCATAAGGGATGGTTACAGATGGTACAGCGGCATCTCGACAGGGCAATATGTCTATGTACGCTCGTTCTTCCCTTCCGTAGGGGTGGACAGGGCCGTTGTCAAAGGCAATAAAAAACTTGCCGGGTCCGTCAAGGACTATGTGTTCGCGGCTAAAATCAGGAACAGCAGGAAAAAGGATTCCGACGCGATGAAAGGACAGATACTCGAAAAGGCAAGAAGGGCCGCCGCACTCATGAACCTTTTGTCTGCGGAAAGCGGGGATTTCGCTGAATCCCTCGGCATAGGCAGAAGAAAAATCAAGTCCACGCTTTCAAAGGACATCAGTTCGCTGAAAGAATATGCGGTCGGTCACAAGTCTGGCGGCATCTACTACCCTAATGCTGTGATGCCGTTCAGGGCTTTGCTCGAATCCGAAGCATACGCCCATTCCATTCTCTGCGACCTTATGGATGCCTGGGACAAATGGAACGGGGGAGATGCAAGAGCGGCGGAAATAGCCGACGGTATCAGACTCTGGCTTATGGTGCAGAAGGAGAACCAGAAATGGACGGCCGGGTTTGAATACGTGAATGCGGTCAATTCGGTTTTGAACGCATCCGGCCAGGTGCTCGGGACAAGCGTGATTTCGCTCAGCAAGACATACGAAAAGCCGTTTGAGGAAATCAAAGAGGCCGGCAACGGATTCAGAATAGAAAAGGAATTCTACACGGCTACAGACTCAGGCCTGCGTCAGATTTCAGCTGGAGAGACAGTCTCTGTCGGAGACAGAATAACGGTAAGATACAAGATTTACAGCGATGAAAACCGCAGCCTTGTGCATATCCGTATGCCTTACAATGCCTGTCTGAGACCTGTAAGACAGCTTTCAGGACATTACGGCGCAGGGCTCAGGAACTGGCGCATCAACGCCGCGCTCAACGGTTTCAGCGCGTATTGGATAAGCCCGCAAGGCTACCGTGAGGTCAGGGAGGCCGCCACAGACTACTGGTTCGATGTCTATCCTGAGGAGGACACGGTCATCGAGGATGAGTTCTATGTGTCACAGGCAGGAGTATTCACGGCACCGGTCTGCACCATAGAATCGCTCTACGCGCCTCACTACCGCGCGAACTCGGCATATGGCGGTTCACTGACCGTGAAATAGGATGCCGTTGGGACTATATTCGCAAGAAATGATTATCTTTACGGACTTTTGCATCCGGCACAATTAAATGCCGACTGACGGCCTGACGATTGCACCGCGAGGACAGTCAGAAACAACACACTGATAACCAAATAATTATGGAAAAGACATTGGTAATACTCAAACCCTGCACACTTCAAAGAGGCATAGCAGGTGAAATAATCTCCCGTTTCGAGAAAAAGGGACTGAAACTTGTCGCTCTCAAAATGGCAAGACTCGATGATGAAATACTTGCCGAGCACTACGCCCACTTGGTGGACAAGCCGTTCTTTCCATGGATTACGGCCAGCATGAAAGCCGCGCCCGTAATACTCTGCTGCTGGGAGGGATTCAACGCAGTACAGGTGGTCAGGGCCATGGCCGGAGCCACAAGGGGCTGGCAGGCTGTGCCGGGGACCATCCGGGGAGACTACTCGCTCAGCGCACAGGAAAACATAGTCCACACGTCCGATTCCATTGAAAACGCAAAGACAGAACTCGCCCGCTTCTTCAAAGAGGAGGACTATTTCGAGTACGAATCACCGCTTGATCCATACAAATACGCCCCTGACGAAAAATAATTCACGAAAACTGCTATCGAGATGAGAATCAGACTCCATTTGGCACTGACAGTGCTGCTTGCCTGCATAAGCGCGGCAGGTCTCCACGCACAGACTACGGTGAAGCCTCACAAGAAGAACCTTACCGTAAAAGAATACAATGTGGACGCAGGGAGCAGTGCGAAAATCATAGACCATCTCACCGTCTACAACGAAAACGGACGGAAGATTGAAGAAACGGAATACGACCGGATGGGCGTGAAATGGCACAAGGTCTTCGAATACGGAACGGACGGCCGCCTTGCACGGGAACTTGTCTACGGTGCCAACGGCAAGCTTGACAACATAAGAAAATTCGAATTCGACGAACTCGGACGCAAGAAAATCGAATATGTCTATTCCGCCAAAGGCAAGATGATACGGTACAAACTTTTCGAATATACCGTCGAAGAAAAAGAATAGTGCCTGAGATGACAGTGAACGATGTCATAGAGAGCTTTCCTCCAATCAGTCTGGCTGAGATGGACGGAATCCGTCTTATGAACCGCATTGATTCAAAATATCTTACGGACACCGCCGGGATTGAGAAAGTCCTCGCTGACGCTCTCGATGCCGGATATATGGTTTTCGAGACGGAGGGGGTGCGTATACATCCCTACGACAGCGTGTATTTCGACACTCCAGGCCTGAAAGCCTTTACGGAACACCGCAGAGGCAAACTGACGAGACAGAAAGTCCGCACGAGGGTCTACAAAGTTTCTGGAGACTATTTTCTGGAGATAAAGAACAAGAACAACCATTCCAGAACCAAGAAAAAAAGAATCGCGATTCCTGCGGACTGCTTCCATGATTTCAGCGGCAATGCTGAAGTGGCGGAGTGGATGGGAAAACGCTTCCTGTACTCCCCTGAGCGGCTCAGTGCTTCATTGGGGACGGCCTTCAACAGAATCACCCTGGTCAATGCCGGCAAGACGGAACGCCTTACGATAGACATGGACGTAAGATTCACGAACTACCGCAACGGCGTTGAAGCCGGACTCGGTAGGGCCGTCATAATAGAACTGAAGCAGGACGGAAGGCTGGGCAGCCCGATGAGGCACATTCTGCTTGAAAACAGGATACTGCCCTATAGAATCAGCAAATACTGCATGGGTATCAGCATGACCACTCCTGGAATACCGCTCGGAAGGTTCAAGGCCAAAGTAAGACAAATAGAAAAAATCAACATAACATGCTAACTACACTTTTACAGACCACGATGCCGGCTCTCGACGAAAGCGAACTCATAGGCATCCAGAATTTCGCCGACCCGGCAATGAGTACGGCGCAGAACCTCACGGAACTGGCTATACGCTTTTTCCTCAACCTGCTGTCGTGTTGGGTGATCGTCCGTCTGCTCTACTACCCCAAAAGCCGCCGCCCGGACTATATGTTCACATTCACGGCATTCTCGTCTGCAATGCTGCTCCTGCTGTATATAATGGGGAGAGTGGACGTAGGAGTGGGACTGACCCTCGGCCTTTTCGCCATATTCGGAATCATACGCTACCGTACCGAGACTGTTCCAATCCGCGAAATGACCTATCTTTTCGTGATTATTGCCCTTGCAGCGGTCAACGGACTTGCACCCCTGTTCAAACTGGCTCCGCCGTCTGACAGCTCGTCAAGCTATGTGCTTTCCTGCGGAGACCTGCTGCTGGCCGCCACCGCAAACCTGATTGCAATCCTTTTAGTTCTGCTTTTGGAGAAGCTTCCGTTCAGCAAGTCGGACGCCACGAAAATCATACTCTATGACCGCATCGACCTCATCATCCCCGAAAAGCGTGAAGAACTCCTCGCGGACATCGAGAAACGCTGCGGGATAAAGCCTACCGACGTGGAAATCGGCAACATCGACTTCCTGAAAGACGCCGCATATATCAAAATCCACTACAAAGCGTCTACTGCCGCTCCCGGCACCATAGGCCACATCATCCGCGAGAAACAGTTCGTCGAGAGCCAGAATCTGTAGGCGAGTCGTTCAGTTACTTAATATTATTGGTGTCCGCTAAAACTTTCTGACAACATAAAAAATTAGGCTGGAACCCCG